>CALWBJ010000026.1 GCA_944376035.1 uncultured Clostridia bacterium
GGTGTAGATCTCGGTGGTCACCATATCATATAAAAAAAAAATACTGATACAAAAGTTTCAGATCTCGGAGCGGCGGTGAACGGCGACGGCGACGTGGATATAATAGTCGGTTGCGGAAACAACGTAAACACTACCGCAGGAATCGATATAATAGACAAAGCGGATATGACCGTCGACGGCTTGACCGACAGAAAGACCGCAAAACTTACCGACAACCAAATAGCCGCCATGCTGTACGAATATCTTACCGCTCAGGCATAAAGGTAAAAAAACTATAAGGATAAATACAAAAAACGAACAATCACGGCAATCGGCGGAAAAAATTTCCGCCGATTGCGCGGAAAGGATATTATGGAAAAATTCAAAGCATTTTTTACTGATCTATTTAAAGACAGGGCAAAGCGGTGGTTTGTTATTGCTCTGATATGTATATTGTTGGGCGGATTTTTGGGCTCAATGATACAGACGAATTTTTATTCTGTTTCTATATCCACTTCAACCATAGAAACAGTGCCCGTAACTTCGCAGGCAATATCTCAGTACGAGCAGACGGGCAAAAAGTCGTGGAGCACGGCGGATATATATAAGCCTAAGTCGGCGTCTTCCGAAAATAAAGTTCCGCTCATACTTGTCGCTCCGGGTATTCAGAGGACAAAGGAAACACAGGCGTCGTTTTGTATAGAACTTGCCCGCCGCGGATATGCGGTTATTTGTATAGATCCGTATGCTCAGGGCGAATCATCACCGTCATATGAGTCGCAGTCTGCGACAAACGAGGGCTACGGGCTTTTCAACTGGATGGATTATCTTCACAGCGAAGAGGGTAAAGAGATTTTCGACTATATCGATTATGCGAGGATAGGAGCGACCGGACATTCCGCAGGCGGAAACGGCGCTCAGAAACTTGCGGAAAGGGAAGGACAACTTGCCACGGATAAAAAAACGGAGTCCAGAATAAAAGGCGTATATATAACCGGATTTATAAGAGATTTCAGTTGGAAAAATACAATTTGCAACGTGGGAATAAGTTACTCTAAAAACGATGAGGGCGCATTCCAGAATTCCACGGCCGAAAAGAAAAATCAGATACTTGAAAAGAAAAACAAAGGCGAAACGCTTACCGAAGAAGAGGAATGGTGGCTTACAGTCGGTAATGCCGATTTAAGATATGCGGAAGAGTCGATATCTCTTGTCAACTATCAGTTAAAAAGAGCGGGGCAGGCAGATATCGATGAAGTGGAAATCGGTGCCGATTACGGCAATCCTTACGAGGGAACGTATGTAATTATAAATAATGAAACAGCACTTCATTCATTGCAGCCTTACGATTCGGCAACACTTTCGAATATGATAGGATTTTTTGACTATATATTCGAAATGAGCGAAGTTCACAAAATTTCAACAGGCAGTCATATATGGTGGATAAAAGAAGTCGCATGCGGCATTGCGCTTGTAGGAGGATTTATTCTTATTCTTTCGCTGGCGGTATTGCTTTTAAGAACTCCGCTTTTTGCTTCGTTAAAGAAAGAAATACCCGCTCGTACGGGAGATCAGAAAATAAAAGGGCGGATTATATTCTGGGTTGCTTTTGCGGTATCGGCTGTACTTGCATGCGTTCTTTATATGGTATGTGTAAATTTAAGTACGGTGTGGTTTCCCGAGGCTACCGCTGGAACGCAGACGTGGCTTTTCCCGCAGAGATTTACAAACGCCGTAATGCTTTGGGCTGTAATAAACGGACTTATCGGAATTGCGATATTCTTCTTGACATGGGGATTGGAATATATTATAGATTATTACAGAGCCAAAAAACAGGGCGCTGAATTTGTCGCTCAGGTGCACGGCGATTATAAATCTAAGTTGTTGCCGTTAAAACTAAACTGGGAAGACGTTTTAAAGACTCTACTTCTAGCGGCAATTCTTATAGGTGCGTTCTTTGCGGCGGATTACATTATTTATCTTATTTTCCATATCGACATGCGCTTCTTCTTTATTTCCGCAAGGGTAACGTTTACCTGGAAGAATATTCTTGCAATATTGATGTATCTGCCTTTCTTCTTTATATTCTACTTCTCAAATTCTTTGAGGGTGAATTCGTCTATGCGTCCGTCTAACTGGAAAGAATGGCTCAGTCAACTCATTGCGGTGCTGGGGAATACGCTCGGACTCATCGCCATAATATTTATGCAGTATATCCCGTTTTTGGCGACAGGAACAATCGGGTTTACCAATACGACGGGGCCTGAATGGCTGTTTGTAAATCAACTGTTCAGCATCATTCCCATGATGGCGATATTGCCGCTCATGAACAGATTTTTCTTTAATAAAACAGGCAGGTCGTGGTTAGGACCGATAGTAACCTGCGTGATATTCATTGCGATGATGGGCGGAGCGACGACAATATATTATATGATCTGAAAATTTTTCATTCAAAGTTAGATTTCAATAACAGACAGCGAAAGTAAAGAAAAAAACAAAAAATTTGCAAAAACAACTAACTTTTTAAAAGAAAATAAATCTTTAATTATTTAACTGACGCGCCGCCGAAAAACGCGGCGCGTCAGTTAAATCGATATGCGGGTTAAATAAAAATGAAAAAATTCAAAGCATTATTGCTTGCTTTATTGATTGCGTTTTCTGTATGCATGTTTGCTTGCGACTGCCAGAATGTGGGCGGTAAAAACAACCTTTCGGGTTCCGACCTTGATAATGCTGAAAAATACTATATAAAATGGGAAGGCAGGTATGAATATAAAACGAATGAAGACACCGGTACGGATTCTGTCTATCTTTATCATACCGCGACGGGTTTTACGGTAGATTTTACGGGTACGGAACTGAAAGTAAGTTTTAATTCAAAAATATCGGGAGACAGCGAATCGCGTTATCCTTATTATAATGTATCGGTTGATGATGAAATAATACCTACCGTAGATCGGTCTCGGACGTTTTTTCTTACGGGCGGAGAACAGGAAATTACTGTGGTGAGCGGTCTTAAAAACGGCAAACATACTGTAAAGTGTCTTAAAATGAGCGAGCCTTACGACGCTGAAACATCCATAACGGGATTTAAAACCGACGGGGAATTTATAGAAAGAAATAAAGAAGACGATAATTCGAATTTCCGTTTTATGTTTGTTTGTGCTTCGGGCGGCTCGGGGCACGGTTCTTTGGGGTATTCGGAGAGAAACGGTTCGGCTGCCCGTACTACCGCAAACAGCAGTTCGCTGCATGCTTTCAATTATCTGACGGCGAGAATGTTCGGCGCGGACGTGCAGTTTGTCGCCAACAGCGGTTGGGGGGTTGCATATCCGTCTGGAAAATCAATCACCGATGTAATAGACTATACGGGGATAACAATTTCAAATAACGTTTCGGGCGCTTTAACTACTGCTGAATGGGATTACAATAAATGGATTCCCGACGTTATAATATTTAATATCGGCGGTAACGATACGGGAGCGAACGGATTTAATCAATCAGTCTATCAGGATAGGGTGGTGGAACTTGTTGAAAATCTACACGAACATTATCCGAATGCTAAAATGATATGGACTCATACCGAGAGTAATGCGGGCAGATACGCCGTATCCGCGCTTACCGACGCGGGAATATTGTCAGAGGGATATATGGTTGTAGGAATAATTCCCAAAGTCGGGTCGGACGGAACATACG
>CALWBJ010000027.1 GCA_944376035.1 uncultured Clostridia bacterium
TACTTTACGCCATTTGGTATAAAAAATGCCTTATTGAAAAAAATAAAAAAACAAACCGCCGCCACGCTGGATTTTGCGTGGCGGCGGTTATATTATAAAAAATATAAAGTTGAAAATATTAAAAATAAAATTGGTAAAAAACTATTTATTATATTAAAATGTGATTTTTCAGTTTTCGTAAATAAAATCTCTTAAAATCATCAGATTATCATTATAGAGAAAAGTTTTCATTCCGAGTTTTTCCGCGGCTTCGAGATTTTCCATAAGGTTGTCTATAAAAACGCATTCGGTGGGTTTAAGAGAGTATTTATCAATCATATACTGATAAATTTCGGGCTGGGGTTTAAGCATTTTTACGGGCGCGGAATAAACAATCCCGTCAAAAAGTTTAAGAACGGGGAAAAGGTCTTCTCTTGTAATGAAGTGTCTCGTCATGTTTGAAATTATGTAAAGTTTATATCCTTTATCCTTTAATTCTTTTACGAGGTTGCTCGTGGCGTGGTTATAGAGCATAAATTCTTCCCACCTCGTAAGAACGCCTTTTGCAATCGCGTGATATTTTTCGGGAAGAGAAGCAAGGACGTCTTCAAGATGTTTTTCGGGCGAGAGAGTATCGTCGTCCATCAGTTCCCAGTCACGGAAAATCGTTTCTTTGAGCCACTCAAAATCTTCGCCCTGATAAAAATTGCCGAGAAGATAGTTTCTGTTAAATTTCAAAAGTACGTTACCGATATCGAAAATTACGTTTTTAATCATAAAATTCCGCTCCGCAAAATATGTTTAACGGTAACATTGTATAAGTAAACGCAGAAAATGTCAAATTTTTGAAATTAAAATTTATTTATTACATAACATAATTTTTATAAATTTTACCGAAAATAAACATAAGATAAAGGTAAAATTTTCCTTAACATATTGACAATTTATAGTTAATATATTATTATATATATAAATATTTATATAGGCGTAATAAGAAAAATGATATTATTTTTTATGCCGCGAGATAAATATCAGAATATATGACTTTAAACGGAGACTTTAAATTATGAAGTACAGTGAAAAAACTTATCGCGAAAATATGAGGATAAAAGTTGACTACAATAACATGATGAAATCTTTTGTGGGTGAAAAAGAAGGCTTTTCCGACGAAGATTTTAAAGACGGCGCGAAAATCATACAGAAAGCGTATAAAAGCGTCAAAGAAAACCGCGGTAAGGGCATGATGGGATGGACCGAACTTCCTTACAATCAGAAAGAAGTTGTGGCGGATATAATTGCGGAAGCAAAAAAAATCAGGGAAAAGTTTGATAATTTTGTCGTTCTCGGTATAGGCGGTTCGGCATTGGGGCCGATAGCGGCATTTCAGGCGCTTTGTCATTTAAGACACAACGAACTTAATAAATCGCGTCGTAAATATCCTAAACTTTACGTTGAGGATAATGTGGACCCTGAAAGAATGAACGCCCTTTTCGATGTTCTTGATCTTGAAAAGACAATGTTTAACGTAATAACCAAAAGCGGTTCTACCAGCGAGACAATGTCCCAGTATCTTATAATAATGGACGCGCTGAAAAAGAAAATGGGAGAAAAAGCGCGCGAGCATATGATAGCGACAACTTCCGCGTCAAAGGGAAATCTTATAAAAATCGCAAAGGCGGAAGGTCTTAAAACCTTTTATATACCGGACGGTGTGGGTGGACGTTTTTCCGAACTTTGTCCCGTGGGACTTTTACCTGCCGCGGTATGCGGTATAGATATAAAAGCAATGCTGGCGGGCGCGGCTTATATGGACAAACTGTGCAAAGAAAAAGACGTGCGCAAAAATCCTGCGCTTCTCAGCGCCTTTCTCGAATACCGTTCAATGGAACGCGGAAAGAACGTATCGGTCATGATGCCGTATGCGGACAGTCTGAAGTATATTGCCGACTGGTATTGTCAGTTGTGGGGAGAGAGCCTCGGAAAGGCAGAAGACCTTGAAGGCAATAAAGTTTACGCGGGTCAGACGCCCGTTAAAGCGCTCGGGGTTACCGACCAGCATTCTCAGATACAGTTATACAGAGAAGGTCCTTTCGATAAGGTAATAACTTTTATAGGCGTGGAAAGGTACAGAAACGACGTCGTAATAAACGAAGGCTGTAAAGATATTCCCGACGTTAATTTCCTTTGCGGGCATACTATGGGAGAACTTATAACAGCGGAGAGGAAGGCTACCGAATATGCGCTGACGACCGCAAACAGATTAAATTATACGGTACTTTTGCCTGAAGTAAACGAATTTACGATAGGGCAGTTACTTTATATGTTTGAAATGGAAACGGCATATTGCGGAGCAATGCTCAATATAGATACATTCAATCAGCCGGGAGTCGAGGGCGGAAAGAACGCCACCTACGCTCTTTTCGGCCGTAAAGGGTATGAAAAGACAAAAGAAGAGATGGACAAAGCGCCCAAAAAGGTTGATAAATATATTTGTTAAAGGAAGAAATGAAATTCAGTAAGGGAAAATCCGAAAAAGTTATAAAAAGTGCAGATGAACTCATGAATTTATACGCGGTAAACGGTAAGAGAAAAACTCTGAATAAACTTAATGAGAAAAAATCAAAGAATATCTCTGAAAATAATGGTGGCGGAGATAAATTACCGCTGTATCTTTTTCATCAAGGCACTAATTATTCTTCTTACGGATTTATGGGCGCGCATTTCGGTGAGAAAGACGGAAAGAAAGGCGTATATTTCAGAACGTGGGCACCCAACGCGGATGCGGTAAGCGTTGTCGGTGATTTCAACGGCTGGGACAAAGATTTGAATCCCGCCGAAAGGATAAGCGACGGCGGAGTATACGAGGCCTTTGTCGAGGGAGTGAAAGTTTACGATAATTATAAGTTTTCGATAAGACATAACGGTAAGACCGTACTTAAAGCCGACCCTTATGCATTTCATACGGAAAATGGCGGTACTGCTTCCAAAATATACGACTTAAACGGCTATAAATGGCAGGACGGTGATTATGTAAGTTCAAAGTCTTTGCCGTACGATAAGCCCATGAATATATACGAAGTTAATTTCGGTTCATGGAAAAGACATGAGGACGGAAGTTATTACACATATACCGAATATGCTGAAGAACTGACCGATTACGTTAAGAAAACGGGATATACACATATAGAAATAATGCCTTTATCCGAGTATCCTTTCGACGGTTCGTGGGGCTATCAGATTACAGGCTATTATTCGGTAACTTCAAGGTTCGGCACTCCGCATGACTTTATGCATTTTGTAGACGTGTGCCATAAGAAAGGCATAGGCGTAATACTTGACTGGGTTCCGGCGCATTTTCCCAAGGACGAGCACGGTCTATATGAATTTGACGGAACGGCATGTTACGAAAATCAGGGTTGGGACAGAAAAGAACACAAGGCTTGGGGGACAAGGATATTTGACTGGGGAAGAAACGAAGTACAGTGTTTTCTGATATCAAACGCGCTGTTTTTCATGAACGTGTATCATATAGACGGATTGCGTGTGGACGCGGTTGCGTCAATGTTATATCTTGATTACGACAGAAAACCGGGAGAGTGGATACCGAACAGAAACGGCGGCAATTATAATCTCGAAGCGATAGCATTTTTACAAAAACTCAATGTCGAGGTGTTTGCGCGCTATCCTTACGCGCTTATGATTGCGGAGGAGTCTACGGCATTTCCCATGATTACCAAGCCTACCGATATGGGCGGGCTGGGTTTTAATTATAAATGGAATATGGGCTGGATGAACGACGCGCTGTCGTATATGCAGACAGATCCATATTTTCGTTCGGGAGCGCATGACAAACTGACCTTTTCAATGTATTACGCATTCAGCGAGAATTTTATACTGCCCGTATCGCACGACGAAGTAGTGCACGGGAAAAAATCGCTTATAGACAAAATGCCGGGAGATATTGATAGCAAGTTTGCGAATTTACGTGCGTTTAACGGGTATATGTATTCGCACCCCGGGAAAAAACTGACATTCATGGGCAACGAATACGGACAGTTCAAAGAGTGGAATTACAGCGAAGGGCTGGAATTTTTCATGCTGAAATTTGAAAAACACGAAAAACTTTTTATATATAATAAATTTCTTAACTTTTTGTATAAGTCTGTTCCCGCGCTTTATGAAATTGAAGACAGTTGGGACGGGTTCTGCTGGATAAGCGCGGACGAACGAGACAACAATATTATATCTTTTTACAGAAAGGACAGAAGTGGCGAAAGCGTCGCTGTTATTATAAATTTTTCGGGTAATTTTTATCATCGTTACAGGCTTGGTTTAGAAGAAGGGAAATATTATCTTTTTCTTAATTCCGACGACGCTGAATTCGGCGGTAGCGGAGCGGTGAAACGCAAAAGATATAAGACCGCCAAAAAACCCGCTCACGGTAAAAATACTTCTGTTTTAATCGATATACCGCCTTTTACCGCGATGTATTTATCAAAGAATGAAGAATATATAAAACCCGTTGTCGCGGCAAAAGGCGGTATATCC
>CALWBJ010000028.1 GCA_944376035.1 uncultured Clostridia bacterium
TATAAACGGAGAAAATATAGAGATCACTGCCTTTAATAAAGCGACAGGAAATCTTACCGGCGACGGAAATTTTTACGAAATAAAATATAACTTGAAAAAATTGCCGCTGATTAAAAGGCTTTTTAAATAATGAATTCAGCACTTAATCAGTTATACGTATTTATTGCGTGCGTTGCGTTAGGCGGGGTGTTTGGAATATTGTTTTCTGTTTCGCGGCTGATTTATTCTGCGACGGGGAACCGAATTATCAAAACGATTACCGATATTGTAACTTTTATAATATGCACATTCGCATATTTGATATATTCTTATACCTTAAAATTTCCTTCATTCAGAGTGTATATGCCGGTAGGCGTTTTTGCAGGCATTGCGGCTTATATGAAAAGTTTTCACATTATAGTTGCAAATTTAATGCAAATGGCTTATAATAGGATAAGAGAAAAAATCAGGCTGAGCACAAAAAGAAAAAAACGGGTAACCATTGAAAATGACCGAAGAGAAATTTAAAAATACCGTAATAGCGGTAACCGTAGGCGCGGTTTTGCTTGTAGTCATATTGGTATCTGTTATGATTTATCAACTGATAGCGATAAACGTAGCAAACCGAAGGCTTGACGAACTTAATGCGGAAATAGAGAAATATAAGGTTCTCCGTGAGGACGAAGAGAAAATAATCGAAGCGCGCTCGTCATACTGGTGGATAGTTCAGCGAGCACGCGAACTCGGTTATATTTTTGACGGAGACAAGATAGAAGATGAAATCTGAACTTTATGCGGTGATTGACATCGGGTCTAATTCTGTCAGACTGATGTTTTCGGACGGCGTTAATACGTTATCTAAGGAGATAAAGATAACAGGACTTGCCGAAGGCGCTTTGGAAGAAGGAAGGATTCTTACGGCGGAAGCGGCGGCGCGCACGATTGACGCCGTCTGTTTTTTTGTTGAAAAGGCAGGCCGTGCGGGAGCGTGCTTGATTTACGCATTTGCAACGGCGGCGGTGAGGAACGCCGAAAACGGAAAGGAATTTGTTAATACCGTAAAGTCCCGTTGCGGTATTGACTAATATCTGTTGATAAACTTGAAAAACTTACCGAAAGGCTTTTTTCCATGAGTGTGGAAGAAAGAGTAGGGCTTAAAGGTCTGCAACGCGGAAGAGAGAAGGTCATAGCGTGCGGATGCGCGCTGCTTTCGGTAGTTTCACGGTCTCTCGGGGCAAACACAATAAAAATAAGCGAAAAAGATAATCTCGAAGGCTATCTTTACGAAAAACTTGAATCAGAAAATTTTTAATACGGAATATTGCTGTATGAATAAAAAAGTCAATATTATAAATAATGTAATTCTTCTTATAATAACTGTTGGAGCAGTTCTGACTTCTGCGATTATAGGAAATAATGCTTACGGCGACCAAACCGGAATTTTTGCTGTTGCCGGACTATACATTGCAGGGGCGATAGTATTCGGTTTTATAAACGCGCTTGTTCACGAATGGGGACATGTGATTGCGGGTAAAAAGAACGGCTTTGAAATATTGTCGGTAACCGTATGGTTTTTTAGATTTACAAGACGTAAAGGCAGACTTCGTACAGATTTCGTTATGATAGGCGAAGAGGCGGGTTATACCGAAATGTTGCCTAAAAACACTGATAATCTTGCGGTTAGGCTTAAAAAAGCCACCCGCGGCGGAATAATTGCATCTTTAATCATGGCGATAATAAGTATTGCTCCGATGTTTATGTCCTCATTTTTGCCGGGAATAGCTTATTATCTTATATCTGTATTTTTCCCTGTGTCTGTTTATTATCTGTTCGGAAGCGCTTTGCCGATGTCGAGCGGCGGAGTATTGAACGACGGCGCAGTGGTGAGAGGATTAAATAAGAACGATTTGGTTTCTCAGGTTACGGTGGGACTTTTAAAAATCCATTCGGAACTTTATTCGGGAAAAAGACCTTCTGAAATAGATGAGAAAATGTATTTTGACCTTCCGCAACTTGCGGAGGACGAATTGTATTTCATAATGCTTCTTAATGCAAGATATGCGTATTATCTTGATAAGGGAGATTTGGAGAACGCTAAAAAGACTTCTGACAGGCTTTTGGGTCTGATTGATTATATGCCTGCAAACATTAAAAATGCGGTAAAAACGGACGCGCTTTATAATGCCTGTACTTTCGATTACAACGAGGAAACGGCGGATAATCTGATGTATGAACTTGATAAATATCTGAATAATGTAAATACCGCTACAAATGTCAGAGCAAAACTTGCGTATCTTATTTATGTCAGAAAGGAAAAAGAAAATGCGGAAACGCTTTATAAAAAAGCAGTGAGAGAGGCTGAAAAATGTCCCGTTAAAGGATTGGGGCGTTATGAGAAAGCGCTTCTCGAAAAGATGGAAGAAGAATTGAAAACCGATACAAAAGAGAATGAGTCGGATGTCAGGTAATAAACGCGTAAATCTGAAAGTAATCGAATTCGTAAGTGATTTATAACGCGATTTGACTATAACTGTATATAAAAACATATAATAAAAACGGTATAATACCGTCAATACCGCACCCGCTGTCCGTAAACCGGCTTCGCGGGTGCTTTTACGGGAGAAAAGAATTGAAGATATTTAAGAATTTTACAGTTACCGAATGGGTTATCTGGTTATTTTCCATAATCTCTGTTGTGGTTGCAGGTATTGCCGTAGGAGAGAGCGATATACTGGCAATACTTTCTTCCGCTGTCGGTGCGGCGTCGCTTGTTTTTATAGCAAAGGGCGATATTTTCGGACAGTTTCTGGTTATAGCAGGCGCAATACTATATGCTGCCGTTTCTTATAAACTTGCTTATTACGGCGAGATGATAATCAGTGCGGTTATGGTTTTGCCCATTTCTGTAATGTCGGTAATAACTTGGGCGAGACATCGTTATAAGGAAGAAGTAAGGGAAATAGAGATAGGGTACATTAAAAAACCCGAATTACTCTTTATTCTTGCGGGAGCGGCGGTTGTAACATTCGTTTTTTATTTTATACTCGAATACTTTAACACTTCAAGGCTTATTATAAGCACCGTGTCGGTTGCAACCAGTTTTTCGGCGGCATGTCTTCTCGTTAAAAGAAGCCCGTATTATGCCTTTGCTTATATTCTCAACGACGTAGTTTTGATAATTATGTGGTCGCTTGCAGCGGCAGACGATATTGCGTATCTTTCAATGGCGGTATGCTTCGGTGTTTACTTTATAAACGATCTTTACGGGCTTATAAACTGGCGCAGAATACGCGCTCGTCAAAGAATTGAAAAAGAAATGGCAAATTCTCCGAAAACGGTTAATTAAAATGTTTCGGGTATTAAAATATGATTTTGTAAAGATAAATTCATGATTATAAATGAAAAACTTTCCCGCGGTTTTGAATAAACCGCGGGAAAGTTTGTATATACTGAATTATATCCTATAAAGAAGAAAAATTGAATGTTTATTCTCGGATGAAATCAATATTTTTTACATAATTATCTAGTTTTATTCTATTAAAATTATTTATCCGAGATACTCTAAACTCGAATAGCAGTAAGGACATATTCTTTTAGTTTTTTCCGCACAACCGGTACAAAGAGTCGCTCCGCAGTTAGGACATTCGAGCATATTTCCGTCAATTATTTTTTCTTTGCAATTTGTACATTCGTTCATAAAAACTCTCCCGAAAATAAGTATGTGTAAATTTTTTAACAAATATTCTTATAAGAATGCTAAAAGAAATAAAAATGTCTTTAAAACTATAAATAGTTTTAAAAAAGTCATATATTAATTAAAAAAAAAGCAAAAATGTGGTATAATTTACAACAAATAAAAGAAAATTTTTACGGGTGTAAAATGGAAGAAAAAAACAGAGTAAGCGCAAATTACGGCGAGGAGCAGATTCAGGTCCTCGAAGGTCTTGATCCGGTAAGAAAAAGACCTGGAATGTATATAGGTTCGACCGATGCAAGAGGGCT
>CALWBJ010000029.1 GCA_944376035.1 uncultured Clostridia bacterium
CGAGCATGTTTCTCATGCTTGAAGTAATTGTAATTCTTATTGTATTATTTCCTTTTTTCAGAAAAGCAGAAATATCGGAAGATTCCGATACGATAAGTTTCACAGCATATTTCCCGTTTACGGAAATTTCCGCAACTATATATCTTCCTTTACCGCTTATCTTTTTATTAATATCATCTAAAAATATATTTGCTTCAAATGTCATTTTTCCGCAGAAATAAGGGTAACCTTGTAACTGAATATTATAAAGTGAATTTACTCCTATTGAATTACCTATAATTTCTCTTTTTTCATTTACTTTAAATTTACCGAACAGATAAATTGTTTCAATCTCCGTATCAATTATTAGACAATTCTTCAATGATTCCATAACACCAGGGTCACATAGCACATGTTTTACAGAGGGACCTTGAAAATAATCCAGGCAAGCGATTATATCATTTTCTCCTTGTTTTAAACATGAAGAAATGTCGGCACTTAAAAAGAATACGTCAAAATTACTTTTTTCAAGTGAAATTTTTTATTCCCTTAACTATTACCGAATAATAATTCAGTTTTTCCATCAAAATTTTCAAGTCAGGAATATTTCCTTTAATGGTAAATGTGTATTTAATCCATATTTTTCCTTATAGTAGCTGAAAGCACCTATGCGAATTGGGAACAAGGGCGACGGAAACCTAGTTTGTTATATTTACTGGCAATTTCTAGAACTTTTAGAATAAGCTTAGATGAGTTATTCGACTTCATGCCAACTAGAGACTAATTAAAAGCAAAATACGAAAAATAATTTAAATAGGATAAATTCCAAACTAAGCGCAACACTTTTTGAGATTTAGTTCAAACAATTTTTGAGGAGTTTAGTAATGCAAAACTTTTTTGGGCCTGGCGTTTAAGAGCGCCATGTCCTTTTTTAATGTTGCGGGACTTATTCTATACAGGTTTCTGCCTTTCGGGTAGAATTCTCTTAGTAGTCCGTTGAGATTTTCGTTCGTACCTTTTGCCACGCGCAATGAGAATCCGCAAAATACATATCACATTGCAGTGCTTTCTCTCTCTCCAACAAGCAAACTAACTTCCTCTGTCACAAGCAATCGTTTTGACGGTTTCTTTCGGTAACTCGGAGAGAGCAGAAATAACAGCTTGTGCAAACGTTTCTCCTTTCTTATCAGGTACCTTGATTGCGATATAGTATCCTGTTTTTCTCTCGGCAAGTGTGGCAAAGCATGCTTTGCTTTTCCCTTGTACAGATACCACTGTAATGGCTTCCCAATGCCCGAATTCTTTGCGACTGTATATACTTTTATCTCTTCACTTAATAGTATAATTCAACTTTACAAATAAAAAAATCATGGCATAAAAACCGTGATTTTTAATCGGAGTAAAAATTTACTGAACATGCCAAGTCCCTTTCCTATCCTTAAAGCCAAACTGTTTAAAGCCTATCGATTTTAATATTTTTTCAGTTTCGTCAAAATCATAAAGTAAATTCATTTTAGAATGAGAATCGCTATTTATAACGACTTTGCCGCCGATATTAAAAATAAATTCTAATTTTTCCTTGTCGGGATACGGCACAGTTTTATATCCGCGGCTTATTCCGCCTGTATTTACCTCAAAAACACATTTTTCGGAAAGATAATTTACGGCATTTTCCCAATAAGGTCTTATGTTTTTATCAGAATCTGAAAAATCTACTCCCCTGTTTTCAAATTTTGATATAACGTCAAAATGCCCTATAATGTCTGCGTCGGTCTTTTCTTTAAGTAAAGAAGCCTTTTCATAATAATACTTCAAAAAATCTTCTTTACTACCATTAAACGCTTTTTCAATACATTCAAGTGTATGGTCTGGTGAGAAATCTATAAGATAAATCTCATTTTTAACTTTAAGGTAATGTATCGAACCGATTACGTAATCATAATTTTCCGCATTGTCGTCAGAAAAAAAATCCATTTCTATTCCGCAGAGAATTTTTATTTTATCTTGGTATTTTTCTTTAAGGTTTTTTATTCTGTTTCTGTAAAGAACGGTATTTTCACGGGAAAGAGAACAGACGGGATCAAAAGGAACATGCGCATGCTCGGTAAATCCTATTTCTTCTATTCCGTATTCAATAGCCTGAATAACAATATTTTCAGCCTCATCTTTTCCGTCCACAAAATCGGTATGAACGTGATAATCCTTATTTATCACCTGTCATTTTCTCCTGTTTAACTTTATGGTCAATAACATGCCTGGATTGCAATTCCCTGTGTATTTCTTCGAGGCTTATATTCGCTTCCGCCATAAGAACCATTACGTGATATGCAAGGTCTGCAATTTCGTAAATAGTTTCTTTTTTATCTTTGTCTTTTGCCGCTATGATTACTTCGGTAGATTCCTCGCCTACTTTTTTTAATATTTTATCAAGTCCTTTTTCAAAAAGATAGGTTGTGTAGGACCCTTCTTTTTTGTCGGTTTTTCTGCCTTTAATAAGGTCAAAAAGCCCTTGATATGAAAACTCTTCCAACTCAGGATTTTTGTAAATACAATCGTTAAAACAACTGTCTGTGCCCTTATGACATGCGGGACCGTCTTTTTCAACAACGATAACCAGCGCGTCCCGGTCGCAATCGGCAGTGATTGACACTATATGCTGATAATTTCCGCTTGTCTCTCCTTTGAGCCATAATTTCTTTCTCGACCTGCTCCAAAAACATGTAAGTCCCTTATTTATGGAAATTTCAAGACTCTCTCTGTTCATATACGCGAGAGTAAGCACTTTTTTGCTCACAGCATCCACGATTATTGCAGGTATCAGCCCGTCCTTATCAAATTTCAGATTATCAAAGTCCATTATTTAAATCCTCACGTTTATTTTTTCTTTATGTAATGTTTCTTTAAGATGATTTATTTTTACTTCCCCGAAATGGAAAATAGAAGCGGCTAAACCGGCATCAACCTTGGGAACCGACTTAAAAAGTTTTGTAAAATGCTCTTCGCAACCGGCTCCGCCGGACGCAATCACGGGGACGTCGACAGCGTTGCATACTGCAGATAACATTTCAATGTCAAATCCGCTTTTAACTCCGTCTGTATCAATGGAATTTACAACCACTTCTCCCGCGCCTAAATCAACGCCTTTTTTTATCCATTCAATGGCTTCCATTCCCGTATCAATCCTGCCGCCCTTGGAAAAAACCCTGAATTCACCGTTTACCCTTTTTATATCCGCAGATAAAACCACACATTGATTCCCGTATTTTAAAGCGGCTTGTTTAATTAAAGCGGGGTTTGCTATTGCTCCCGAATTCACACTTACTTTATCGGCGCCGCATTTCAGAACCCGATCGAAATCATCAACCGAATTTATCCCTCCGCCTACGGTAAGCGGTATAAAAATCCGTGAAGCGACTTGTTTCAGAACTTCTGTAAATAATGCTCTTCCCTCCGCGGAGGCCGTTATATCGTAAAAGACAAGTTCGTCGGCCCCACCGTCGCTGTAATATGCCGCAAGTTCCACGGGCGACGCAACATCTCCCAGACTTTTAAAATTGACTCCTTTTACAACTCTGCCGTCCTTAACGTCAAGACATGGAATTATACGTTTTGTAATCATTAGGCTGCCACCTCTATTGCCTTTTTAAGATTTATAGCGCCTGTATAATATGCTTTTCCTATTATCGCCCCGTAAATTCCGGTAGAGCGCAATCTTTTAACGTCATCAATAGACGAAACACCGCCTGAGGCAATAACATTTACAGAGGAAAAATTTTTTATATCTTCATAGAGCGACAGATTGCAACCTTTCATGGCTCCGTCTTTTGAAATGTCGGTCATTATCACAGTGCTGACGCCTATTTCTTCCATTTCTTTCAAAAAATCCGAGTAGTGTATGCTTGTTTTTTCAGTCCAACCCTTTATTGCAACAAATCCGTCGGAAATATCTGCTCCTACCGCTATTTTATCGTTAAAGGTCTTAACGGCATTTTTAAGAAAAATTTTATCGTTTACTGCGGCTGTACCGAGAATTACCCTTCCTACTCCGGCATTTACATAATCCTCTACCGTTTCCATATTTCTAATTCCGCCTCCGACTTCCGCAAAAAGACCCGTATTATTTACAATTTCTGTTATAATTCTTGTATTCGGATTAGAACCTTCTTCAGCGCCTTCAAGATCGACAAGTTGAATATACTTAGCCGCGCAACCCTGTAAGTCCC
>CALWBJ010000030.1 GCA_944376035.1 uncultured Clostridia bacterium
GATGAAAATGAAAAAGAGCAGATTTCCGATATTTTTTCCGAAGCAAAAAAGGCTTTCCGATTTCCTTTTGATAAAAAACTCGTTCCCTTGGAAGCCGCGTCGTTCGGCGCGCAACAACTCACGGAATCGTACATTGAAATACTCTTGACACGTTTAATAAGAAAAAAACTTTCAGTTTCTCCGGAAATTAAATTCGTTCTTAATTCGGAAGAGTTTAACACGCGCCTTGTTAAAGATTTGCTCGAAATCCTCAACGAAAATATTTATTCGCATGTAACGTTAGAAAAATTATGTAAAACCGTCCATTACAGCAAAACATATGTAAATAATATTTTTAAAAAAAATATAGGCATGACGATAATGCAGTATTTTTATTCTCTTAAAATTACCGAAGCAAAAAAACTTTTAAATAAAGGACTGCCGATTACTGAAATTTCCGATAAACTCAGTTACGACAATCCTAACTATTTTACCAAGGCATTCAAGTCTTTTACAGGAATATCCCCTTCTCAATACAAAAAATCCATTGATAAATAATCCGTTTATAAATAAATAATTAAATTTTCTGTTTTCAGATTTATATAATTTAACTCATCCTTATAAAGATTTTCATGCAAAACGGCAAAAACCTTTAAATCTTTCAGCATTTAGACATAATGTTATAAATAACCGAAAATCAGATATCTTTCAAGTATTTTAATTTAATTTAAAACTATATAAATAATTTTCTGCATAAGTTTTTCTACGAATATGGCCGGCTCTTCGTGTCTCGAAGAGCCGGCCGATTTTTAAAAATTTTTTAAAATATTTTAAAAGTATTTTTATAATAAGACTTAAATAGGACGCTTTAATTTTTATCTTAATTTATATTCAGAAATAAACTGTAAAATCTGCTCGCTTGCCTTTTCGACTCCGCAAGAGGAATCTACAACAAGGTCGTAATTGACTTCGTCCCCCCAACGATTGGATGAAATGTGTTTGTAATAATTGGCGCGTGCCTTATCCGAACGTTTGACGTTTTCTTCCGCTTCTTTGCGGCTGTCTTTATAAATTTCCATCACCCGACGAATACGGTATTCTTCGGGAGCGTGTATAAAAATTCTTACCACCTTTTCTCTGTCTTTCAGAACATAGTCCGCCGCACGTCCGACAATCACGCAACTGCCGTTGTCTGCAATTTTTTCAATAATCTTATGTTGCGCTATCACGGCAAGACGGACGGGACCTTTGCTTAAATATAAATTATATAACCTTTCAGGCGCATTTTTGTTGAGATTTGAAATAAATTCCTTATCCAGTCCGCATTCTTGTGCCGCAAGCGCGGTCATTTCTTTGTAATAAAAAGGAATCCCCAGACGCTCGGCAACAGTTCTACCTATTTCCTTCCCGCCTGAGCCGTGTTGACGGGCAATAGTAATAATCACGCCCGGTTTCGAAGGCTGTATAACGCTTTCTGTTTGTTCTGAAAGTAAAGGCGCGTTTTTCACGTAAGGGTGTTCTGTAAAGCCTTTATAGAACAAAAATCCGACGGCAGTCGTTATGCACTCGGTTATAGGATATGTGAGCCAGAACCAAGTCAAACCGAACTGCGCAAAAACATATCCGAGCGGTACGAATAAAATTACCGTTCTGACAACCGTGAGCAAAGCGCTTTTAAGGCTTGACCCTATCGCCTGAAAAAATACCGGAAAAATAAGCGAGGTTACCATTGGCAAAAAACTCACGCCGATAAACCGAAATCCAACGCTCCCTATGTCTATAACTACACGGTCTGACGTAAATACACTGAGCATCTGACCGGGAATAGTTTCAAAGCAAAGCGTCCCTACCGCCATCAATAAAAGGCCGAATAAGATAGACGTTGTAAGCGTCTGCTTGCACCTGTGTATTTTTCTTGCCGCATAATTAAAACTGACGATAGGCACGATACAGGTTTGCATTGCGCCGAGCGGAATAAAAAAGAATGTCTGCCACTTATAATAAAGCCCCAAAGCCGTTACCGCTTGGTCGGAAAAAGTGGCTAAAATCATATTTAAACCGAATATGTAAAAGGTGTATGCGGATTGCATTAATATATTCGGCAATCCCAAACGGAAAATTTCCGCAATTTTCCTACCGTATATTTTTATAGCGGGAGATTTGTAAAATCCCTTTTTCATGACTATAATCGCGGCTGCGATTTGCCCTGCAACGGTTGCCACTGCCGCTCCCGCAATACCCATTTCGGGAAAAATCCATAATCCGAAAATCAACAAAGGGTCAAGCACGATATTGACAATCGCCCCGAAAATTTGCGCGACCATTGGGACTTTCATATTTCCTTCTGCCTGCAGAACCTTTGTCCAGACACTCTCTAAGAATAAACCGAAACTGAATATACATACGATACGTCCATAGATTATGACGTCTTTGATAACCTCGGAAGAAGATGTTGACAATCTTGCAAATACCGGCATAAAAAACCAACAAAAAACAGAAAATACAAGCCACAAAGCAATCGCGAGCGGCGTACCTATCCCCGCATATTCTTTTGCTTTTTCTTCCTCTCCCGTACCGAATTTTGCCGACATTGCGGTATTGATACCTACGCCCGTGCCGACAGCAATCGCTATCATTAACAGTTGGATAGGATAAATAATGGATAACGCGGTGAGCCCCGAATCCGAGTATTTGCCGATAAACAGACTGTCGACTATATTATATAACGCCTGAATAAGTTGTGCGAGCATTACGGGCGGCGCGATCTTCAAAAGTATTTTGGATATTTTTTCTTGACCGAAAAACTGTGTTTCGGAAGTTAAATTATTCATAGTCAGTTTTTATTATCCTCTTCCATTGCCTGCTTTAAGGCTTTATCAAAGGTCATTATAGTCTGAGCCATAGATTTAATATAATCAAATCCGACTCTTTCTATTGCCTGAATTTCAATTTTACTCAAAGACTTCAACAGCGGCTCTGCGTAAATTTTTCCTTTATCGGTTAATATAAAGGCCTTTTCTTTGCCTATACTTTTTTCTTTACATATCGTAAGCAGTTCCTTTTTTCTCAAATTGGCAATGACGTTATTTATTGTTTGGCGCGGTAAAAGATAACTATCGCAAATTTGTTTTTGCGTACAAAATCCGTTATCTCTTATTGTATAAAACACCAACATTTCATTATAACTTATGCCGTGTTTTTTTGACCATACCGAATAAACGCCCCTGAATTTAATAACGGCACGGTTTATATCTTTTGATAGTTTTAAAGCCTCGTTTCGCATATTATTACTCCGCTACATAGTACTTTTTAGAGTTATAAGATTAACTACTTTTATTTCAAATCAAAACATTGAAATTAATTAAAAGCACGATTTGTCTCTACTTTATCATCTGTTTTTCATAATATTTCCCGCCTCTTAATTTCATTTCGGATTATAAAATTAAAACATTTTCTTAATAAGTCAAAATATTGAAATTCATTAACGGCAGGATTTTTTTATCGATAAATTTATCGTCTGAAATATTATATTATTCCGACGCAAAATCTTATTTAAAACTATAAGCATAACAAGTTTTTTAACAGCCGAAAAAACTTCTCGAAATAATTAGCGGCACCGTTAATCTTTCCCGATAGTTTTATGTATAGTTTTATTTATTCTTTCCCCCGTTTAATCCCAAATAGGACAATAAGAATTACCTGGTTTTTGTCAAACCGAATAAATATCTTGATTTTAATACCGCATTTTAAAATTAAAATGACACGTTTTATCTTTCCCGATAGTTATAATTTCTCGTTTTTTATTTATTTCTCATTTAATAACAAATAGGATTATAATAATTACACAGTTTTAAAACCGAAAAAACATCTTGAATTTAATACCGCCATGTTTGTTTTTCCCGATTGCTGCCCCCTCCCGACGCCTCCGCACCGGTAGCGATAAACTTGAAGTTCGGCAACAATAAACTTCAAGGCATTTTCAAACCGAAAAAATCGTCTTAAAATTTATTAAAGACACAGTTTATTTCTCCCGATAGTTATAATTTCTCTTTTTTTAATCTCTCCACGCTTAATCCCAATTAGAATTATAAGAATTATACGGTTTTTCCAAACCGAGAAAACATCTTAAAATATACCTCACGTTTATTTCTTCCGATAGTTATAATTTCTCGTTTTTTTAATATCCCCACTAACTAAATCCCAAATGGGATTATAAGAATAACACTTTCCAACTAATAAGTCAAAACATTTTTCCCAAAAAAGTCTTTACTGATAATTTTTTATAAATTATTTGGAAATCTTATGCAAATTAAAAATAAGACGACTTATTACTATTATTTAAACAAAACTATTGATTATTAGAATAATCTAATAAAAATACCTTTACCAATGAATTTTAATTTTAAGCAATAAACCTTTACTTCCTGCGCACACGCAAGAACAAAAAATCAGTCGGCACCGCGCGATCAACTTTCTATTTATAAAAGTTTTATTCAATTTTATCAGCATTATTTTTTACCAAATTTTAGCTACTTCCATACACTATTTTTATCACCAAATTTATGCTGCTTTCTTGCACTATTACGTTTGAAATCAATATATGTGGTATCATTTATTATGATGGCTTGTCAAACTAAGTACAACACATTGAGAGATTTTGTTCAAACAAATTTTGAGGAGTTTGAAAATGCAAAACTTTTTTGGACCCGGCGTTTAAGAGCGCCAGGTTCTTTTTTAGTGTCGAGGGACTTACCCTTGACAGATCCCTTGCCTTTGGGATAAAACTCTCTGAGCAGTGCATTCAGATTTTCGTTTGTTCCTTTCTGCCACGCAAAATACGGATCTGCAAAGTACATATCGCAAATTAGTGCTTTCTCTTTCTCTCTCCAACATGCAAACTCGCTCCCCCTGTCGCATGTGATCGACTTTACCGCTTCTTTCGGAAATACGGACAGGGCCGCTATGATCGCTTTCGCCATCGTTTCACCCTTTCTGTCCAGAATTTTCACCGCTATATAATACCTTGTCTTTCTTTCTGCAAGCGTGGCAAAGCATGCTTTGCTTTTCCCTTTTCCCGATACCACCGTATCCGCTTCCCAATGCCCGAACTCTTTGCGTCTTTAACTGTTTGAATTGCGAAGAAACTTTAATAATTACAGCGCATAGTAATTTAATTTTATCAGAGCAAGGTAGATAAATGGTTTAAGCTAAGGTCTTATAATTTTCAAATAGTAAGCGCATGATTGTTAAAATAGCGCCTAAAACACAAAACGAAATTTTTAAAATAGTTATATGATTAAGCCGGCTTGTGCTTTTTTGTTCTGATAATAAAAGGAGCAAAGAGTGTTTTGAATATTCTACAAAAAGTTTTTGTTTTGTTGTTTTACAAACGCTCTTTATTATAAAAAAACTTGATGTTTCACGTGTTTTATCTCTTTTACGAATACTTCTTCCTGTCGTATCTTCCGCCGTTGCCTAAGCATTTGCGCGTTTTCCCTTTCCTTCGCAGGTTCATTTAAGTAGAAAACAGATATTTTTCGTCTATCCAACGGTAAATCGTCTTGAATGACGTCAGTTTCATGTCGCATGGGGTTTTTGTAATCTGTTCGGGAGACCAGGTTCGCGATAATTTCTCGTCTATTTAATCCAATACTTCTTGTTTTAAAAAATTCCGCGGTGACGGTAACTATTTCTTAAATTGCTTTTCTTTTGCGCAGTATGCGGATAATATCTCGGAATATCCCTGAAAAACGTACATTTCCGTCGCAATTCCCTCGACACCGAACTTACTTTCCTGCCGAGAAGTCTTGCAATTTCCCGATAACTTTTTCCTTCTACATAGTATTCTCGTAATGGGCAGCGTTCTTCTATGCTAAAATGATGATAGTTCATACAGATTTCCCTGGCAAAATTTTTGGTTTCGTAGTTCTATTGTACCACAGGTTTGTATAAGCTCCTTTTTTTTCTTCTAAGTATCGCACTTAATAATATAATTCACCATTATATCTTTTTATGTTCAGTCTATAAAAAAGTTTTTTATTAAAGTTCTCCGTTCATTACACGATATACTGATTTGATTTTAACGAATTTTAAACACACTCTGGCAATTTCAACTTAACTGATTTTTCTTATCTTTTTTATTAACAACATCTTTTACCCGCTTCAACTGCAACCTATGTTTTATCAGACGCTCATTTTATGCTCCGAATATTAAAAACACTCTTTCCTCCTTTTATTATCAACTACAAAGAGCACAAGCCGGCTTAATCCTATGAGTATTTTAAAAATTTCGTTTTGTGTTTTAGGCGCTATTTTAACAATCATGCGCTTTGCTATTTTAAAATTATAAGTCCTTAACTTAAACCATTTATCTACCTTGCTCTGATAAAATTAAATTACTATGCGCTGTAATTTTTAAAGCTTCTTCGCAATTCAAACAGTTAAATTAATAATAGCGCTTCAAACTTTACGAGATACTCTGTGATAAATCAGTTTTCTGTTTGCTAGATGCTTTGTGTTTAGTTCATGCTTTATTTGTACAATAAAAGGAAGCACCGGCAGAGTCTGAACCTTATGGCTCATGCATAAAATATTTTTTACTATATGTGCTTATTAATAAATTTAATAATATTTTTTATCATCACTATACAAATCTATATTTTTCATAAAAAATCTTGAATATTATAATTTTCAATAATACTTTATTTTAATAGTCATATTTAATTACCAAATCTATTATAGTTTAAACGCTTAATACAGCGAATTATTGACTAAAAATTAATAAAAGCGTTAAATCTGACGCCTGTTTAATATTCAAAAGTTAATTTACAATAATATATATTGTTTTCGCCTTAAATAAAATAATAAGAAGCAATTTCTATAATATATTTCATAAGCTTAAAAATTTTTAGTTAATAAAATGCGTTCATAGAAAATCGATATAATTATATTAATTCCATGATTGTTCCCTATTAAACTTTACTTATTTACGACAATTGTTAAATGTACGAAATCCAATATGTACCACAATATAATTCCAATCCGGTAAAAATATATTATTTAATTTAACCAACTCGCTCTGGCAACGTTGCTGAAAAATATACAAAAAATTTTAGAAAGCGCCTAAATATTGTTCGCATTTCAAACGATATCGAGGTAATTTTTAGCCATTTAACTAATAAAAAATACAGCATAAACCTCACTATCTAAAATCTAATTAAAATTTACAACCGACGCATTGCAATAAAAAATTATAAATAAATATAAATATTCACCAATAATTACTTATATTACCATGCATTTTAGACTCTGCGAAAAAATAAATAAATTTTTCAAAAATCAAAAAAGTTATATCATTAAAAATGTTTAATAAAACTTACAAAAAGTATGTTTCACGTGAAACATCAAGTTTTTTATAATCAAGGGCGTTTGTAAAACAACAAAACAAAAACTTTTTGTAATAAATCTATATAATAAGGTTATTTATAACATCATATTTGATTCAGAAATTACAATTAAAACGCACTCATCTAAAAGAGAAAACCTTTACTTTTATAAGTGTATAAAAACTTTAATATAATTACTTCTTCACAATACAAGTGCTTGCTATCCTGGTTTCCACAAATTAACTTATAAAAAACATAGCAACGTTTGATTTGATAAAAAAATAGCGGGACTTGCGGAACTTAAAAGCGAATACGTAAATCTTGCTACCAAATTCGGCGTTATTCAGTTATAGCCAAAAAGGTAGAAATAGGAAGCATAATTGAGACAGAATAATAGTAATAGATATCTTTGTTAAAAATAAGATATTTGCTTATTTAAAATAAGACATATAATTCTATTTTTGTACTTATTATATAAGATGACTTTTATCTATAACTTTATGAAACTAAAATCGTGAAATTTAGTTATATTTTAATTTATTAAAACATTTTATAGCACAATACTTGGCTCAAAAAAAGTATCATAAAAGAATTATATTTGCACAGCGACAAATAAAGATATAAATACAATTTTTAATTGAATTAATATTTAAAGTTTTCTTCTTCCTTATTGAAATCATATTTATATCATCAAAGTGTGCTTTTCTCATCCTTTTCAGCAAGTTACAACCGGCAAAAATTCACTTATATATTTTAGATAAATCATTCAATACAATAACTAGATTGTTTCACGTGAAACTTCCAAGAGATATGTTTCACGTGAAACAGTCGTATAGTGGCTGAAAGTACAGTATTAAACACCTTTCTCATACAGAATAGAGTAAAAAATGACCGAAAAATTTTTTTGTGTATTCTGTCTCAGGACGTCTGAATGAGATTTTTTAAAGTGTCTTTTCTTAATATTTTAAAGATAATCTCAAATAAATTTGTATAATCTATAATTAAATTACATTG
>CALWBJ010000031.1 GCA_944376035.1 uncultured Clostridia bacterium
GACGCTTATTCCGTTTGAATAAAAATCCTCCTCGACATTTCCCGTATCGGGAAGTTCCGCCAAGAAAGTTTCAGCCTCTTCGGCGGTAATTTTAGAATAATTCCCGTCGAAAACCGAGCCGCACCCCGCCGCAAATACGAACGTAAACGCCATCAGAATACTCAACAACGACAATGTCAATTTTTTCATAAACTCCTCCCTTACCGTCGGAATTTTACCGACAATTTTTTATTATATTTTTTTACGTTTAAACCTTAAACCTAAATTCTCGGCAAGTATTTTATTAAACTCTTCAAGCGTGCCCTCTGTAATACTGTTTTTCGGAATAACGTGGCACTGCATGGAAGAAAGGTAAAGAAAATAATGAGTGTCGTTTTCTTCGACTTTATTGAAATATGTATAATCGGCGCGCGTTTCAGACCTATACGACTCCCCTTTTTCCTGAACTATCGTAAAGAAATTTTCGTCAAAAGTATAGATTTCATAAGTCTCTTCGCTCATTACAGACATTGATTTATCCACTTTTTTCTGCAACAGTCTGGTAAGCATTATGCAAAGCGGCGCAAAAAGCACGCCGAAAACAATCATTGCTATGCCGAAAATCATATCAATCATTGCTATGCCGAAAATCATACTATTTAAATTTAAAACACCGATAAAAATAAATAACGCCGAAAAAAATGCGTAAACCCACCAGAGTTTTTTCATACTCCTTACGGAAAGTTCCCGGCTTACGTTACCGTTGAACTTGGTCTCGAATTTTACCATAAACTTTTCCTCTTTAATAAAATCTTTTTAACCGACGTTTATTATAACTCCAATAAGCATATAATTATCGGATTCCATAATTATCCGAATGACTATCAGAAATTTATTTATTGAAATTGTCTTTAAGCGACACTATCTCGCTTATAATTTCTTTTCCCTTCACGTTAAGACGCTTATAATATCCCGTTCTTATAAACTGATAAGGTCTCGAATCGTCGTTGTCCATGACGTAAGATTCTACTTTTCCGTTAAAAATCCTGACGCTGTCCTTATTCATTCTTTCCGAAAAATCCTGACCGGGATATTCTTCGTCTTTAAGAAGGTATCCGTACTGACGTATTTCCACGTCCTTAGAGGTATCCGCATTGACCCACTGAATAACGCCTTTTACCTTTATACCCGAATTATCCGCTCCGCTTCTGCTCTCGGGAACATATGAGCATAAAAGTTCTTTTACCGAGCCGTCCTCATTAAACAGCACGTCGTCGCATTTTATTATATACGCGCTTTTCAGACGAACGTAACCGTCCTTTTTGAGTCTGAAATATTTAGGCGGAGGCGCAAGCGAAAAGTCCTCCGCGTCGATATAAATATTTTTGGAAAATACAATTTTCCTCGTGCGTTTTACCTCTTCTCCCGGGTTAATATCGAAATCTGTCTCTTCCGTTTTGCCCTCGGGGTAATTTGTAATAGTAACTTTGAGCGGTTTAAGCACTCCCATGGCGCGCTCGGCATGCGCGTTGAGATATTCTCTGATACATGCCTCCAGATAACTTATCTGCACTTCGGAATTTGCCTTGGAAATACCTATCCTGTCGCAGAAATCTTTTAATGCTTCCGCGGGTACTCCTCGGTTTCTGAGCCCGGTAAGCGTAGGCATTCTCGGGTCGTCCCAACCGTCAACGGAGCCGTCTTCAACGAGTTTTTTAAGATATCTTTTGCTCATGACGAGATTTGTTACGTTGAGCCTTGCAAACTCTATCTGACGGGGTTTAGGGTCGAAACCGAGTTCTATACCTACCCAGTCGTAAAGCGGGCGGTGGTCTTCAAACTCCAACGTACAGAGAGAATGGGTTACCCCCTGCATATAGTCGCATATAGGGTGAGCGTAATCGTACATGGGATATATGCACCATTTATCACCCGTGCGGTGATGAGTCTGGCGCAGTATTCTGTATATTACGGGGTCGCGCATGTTTATGTTCGGCGACGCCATGTCTATTTTTGCCCTTAAACATTTTTCGCCGTCGGCAAATTTTCCGTTCTTCATTTCCTCGAACAGTTCTAAATTCTCTTCGACGCTTCTGTTTCTCCACGGACTTTCTTTACCCGGCTCGGTAAGCGTGCCGCGGTTACGGCTGATTTCTTCACTCGTCATATCGCATACAAACGCCTTGCCTTTCTTTATCAGCACTTTCGCAAATTCGTATATATTTTCAAAATAGTCGGAAGCGTAAGTTTCTTTATCCCACGTAAAGCCAAGCCACTTTATATCTTCCTTAATCGCGTCCACAAACTCGGTCTTTTCTTTACTCGGATTGGTATCGTCGAAAAAAAGATTGCATTTTCCGTTATACTTTTGTTTTATCCCGAAATTAAGGCACAGACTTTTAGCGTGTCCTATATGAAGGTATCCGTTGGGTTCGGGCGGAAAACGAGTATACACCGATTTTACCTTTCCGCTTTCAAGTTCTTCGTTTATAATCTGTTCAATAAAATTTGTCGCTTCTACCATAACTTTCACCAAAAGCCTCTTGTGTCAGTTTTTCATTAAGTAAGATACCTTTTAATGTATCCGATATTCTTTATATGTTT
>CALWBJ010000032.1 GCA_944376035.1 uncultured Clostridia bacterium
AAAGCAGTTCCTTCTTTCACGGCGGCGCCGCCCATAGCCTCGCCTTGCGGCTTGGAAAAACCTTTCTCGGAAGCAGGATTGCTGTCCCCCGTCATCTTACCGTCAAGCAGTCTTATTATTCTCGTAGAATACTTTTCGGCAAGTTCGGGATTGTGAGTAACCATTATAACCAGACGGTCGGCGGCAACTTCCTTCAAAAGGTCCATTACCTGAATACTTGTTTCCGTGTCAAGCGCGCCTGTCGGCTCGTCGGCAAGAATGATTTCGGGGTCGTTTACGAGCGCACGCGCAATAGCCACACGCTGCATCTGCCCGCCCGAAAGTTGATTCGGAAGTTTATGCGCCTGATCTTTCAGACCTACTTTATTCAGAACCGATTTAGCCCGTTCGTGTCTTTCTGCGGCAGAAACGCCCGATAACGTCAGCGCAAGTTCCACGTTTTTAAGAACTGTCTGGTGAGGTATCAGATTATAGTTCTGAAAGACAAAACCTACGCTGTTGTTGCGGTATGTATCCCAGTCGGAATCATCGTAATTTTTAGTGGACACACCGTTTATTATAAGATCGCCGGAAGTATACCTGTCAAGTCCGCCGATTATGTTTAAAAGAGTGGTTTTACCGCAGCCGGAAGGTCCTAAAATAGATACAAATTCATTTTTACGAAAGTCGAGGTTGATACCTTTGAGCGCTTTTACCGCGTTTTCCCCTTCTCCGTAAACCTTCACTATCTTTTTCAGTTTAAGCGCAATCGCGTCCGATGAGTCGGAATAAAGAACATTACTCTTTATTTTTTTTCTGCTCTTCACAGAACGCATTTTTAAAGCATACCTGGTTATGTAAACCACAACTATACCTGCAAATACCGTGAGGCACAATGCTATTGCTATTATCTCCGCCGCAGCCATAACACACTCCTAAAATTATTATTTATTGACTGTTTGACTTTTTATATATAAGATTTTTGATGCCGTCGTCAATTTTTAACGCAGACACATTCACACTATAAAATTATATACGGTTTAATATTTATTATACTATATATATAATAAATACTTATTTGCAGAGATTATTAAAAAGTAAATAGTCATAAAGTTACTATACAAGGTTAGCCTTGAATTTTAATTGAACGAAGGATATTGCCCAAATTTTTTAAAGTATATCGGAAACGGCAGACACGAAATCTTTTGCGTTTTCTACGGGAAGACCTTCGAGCAATCTCGCTTGTTCGTAAAGAACCAACGCGTATTTTTTAAGCGCGTCTTTATCCGTCTCATAGATGTTTTTAAGTTTTTCTATAAGTTTATGTCCCGCGTTCAGTTCGAGAATTTTTTCCGCCTGTATCTTCTGATTAGCGTTAGGCATTGAATTTAAAACTTTTTCCATTTCAATTGATATTTCGCCGCTTGTGGAAAGACATACGGGATAAGTTTTAAGATTAGTTGAAAGTTTTACGTCTTTTACTTTACCGGCAAGGCTTTCTTTCATAAAGGCGAGAATATCTTTATATTCCTCGGTTTTATCGGAAAGTTCCTTCTTTTCCTCTTCGTTACCCGCGCTGAAATCGGCTTCCGATACAGATTTGAACTTCTTGCCGTCGTAGTCATTCATTATCTTAGCGACAAACTCGTCCACTCCGTCTTTGAAGAAGAGTATTTCGTATCCCGCGTCCTTAGCCTTTTCTATCTGCGGAAGCGAGGCAATCTTATCGTAACTTTCTCCGCACGCATAATAAATTTCCGTCTGACCGTCTTTCATCTCTTCTACGTACTCTTTAAGCGTAACGAGTTTTTCTTTCTTTGAAGAATAGAACATCAAAAGGTCTTTAAGTTTATCTTTATTCATGCCGAAGCCTGCATAAGCGCCGAATTTAAGACTAAGGCCGAACTCGTTAAACATTTTTTCGTAATTTTCACGGTCTTCTTCGAGCATCTTTTTGAGTTCGGAAGAAATCTTTTTCTCTATTCCGTTTGCGATTGCTTTTACTTGTCTGTCCTGTTGCAGAATCTCACGAGAAATATTGAGCGACAAATCCGCAGAATCGACTATACCTCTTATAAATCCGAAATAATCGGGAAGAAGTTCCTCGCATTTTTCCATTATCATAACGCCGTTGGAATACAGTTTCAGGCCTTTTTTATAGTCTTTGGAATAGTAATCGAAAGGCGCGTGCGAAGGAACGAACAACAACGCGTCGTAAGTCAGCGTGCCTTCTATCTTTGCATAGACTGCTTTAAGCGGGTCTGCGTAATCGTGAAATTCGTTTTTATAGAACTCGTCAAGGTCTTCTTTTTTTACTTCGCTCTTGCTCTTTTTCCAAAGCGGAATCATGCTGTTTAAAGTTTCGAGTTCTTTTACCTGTTCGTATTCGGGCTTATCGTCGGAAGTGCCTTCCTTTTTAACAGAATGTGTCTTATATGTCTTTATAGGATAACGTATATAATCCGAATATCTCTTCACAAGCGATGTGATTTTATATTCTTCGAGCAATTCGGAATATTTATAATCTTCACCGTCGGGTTTTAAAGTCAAAACGATTTTAGTACCCGTCGTTTCTTTTTCGTCCGGAGTAACGGTGTAGCCTTCCACGCCTTCACTCTCCCACTTGAACGCCTTGTCGCTTTTATATGCTCTTGAATAAACTTCAATCTTATCCGCGACCATGAACGCCGAATAAAATCCTACGCCGAACTGACCGATAAGTTCTTCACCGTCTTTTATCTCATTTTCTTTCTTGAAAGCGAGCGTGCCCGACTCCGCTATGGTGCCGAGATTTTTTTCGAGGTCCTCTTCCGTCATTCCCACGCCGTTATCCTCTACCGTCAGAGTCCTTTTATCTTTATCCGCGGTTATTACTATCTGAAAATCGGTATCTACGGAAGTATCGGTAAGCGATATGAATTTCAGTTTATCGATAGCGTCAGACGCATTGGATATAAGCTCACGGAGAAATATCTCTTTATTTGTGTAAATGGAGTTTATCATAAGATCCATTATTCTTTTGGATTCAGTCTTGAATTGTTTCATCTATCTGTCCTCTGTTTGTAATTTTAGCACTATCACCTTTCAAGTGCTAATTTATATTATATACCGCTGATATTATTTGTCAAGTTATTTTTTTGCTTAAAAAAATACTTTTTTATTTTCTCATTCCTATATCGGATCAAAACGTTTACTTATTGAAAAAAACGGAAAATTACCGATATTTTTTTACTAAACTGTATGTATATTTTAATCAATATTAAAAATTTAATTAAAAATGCAAGGAGTTAAACAAGAATCAAATCGGAAATAATAAAAAGGTAAATAAAAAAGCCGCGGCGGCTTATAAAACAAAGCCGCCGCGGCTTTTTTTCATTGTTTTTTATTTATCATCATTCGATTTCGATGTTATGAGAAGTAATTTCTTTTGTCTCGTTTTTAGGAATATTGAGTGTAAGAATACCGTTGTCGTATTTGGCTTTGATATCTTCTTTCTTTACACCGTCTCCGACGTAATAACTTCTCGAACAGGAATAACTTCTCTCCCTGCGGATATAGTTCTTGCCGTCCTCCTCTTTCTCTTCACGTTTAGCCTCTATGGTAACGTAACCGTTATCAAGAGAAATTTTTATCTCCTTCTTATTATAACCGGGCATATCAATCGACAATTCGTAATCTTTATCGCTTTCCTTTACGTCAGTCCTCATCATGCCGTGTTTACTGCCGTCATAAGACCTGCCGTAAATTACCGGCGCAAAAAAGTCGTCAAACGCATTGTCAAAAAATCCGAAACCTCCGAAATTATCGTTATTTCTTTTACTTAAAAAGTTTTTCATAATATTACCCTCCTCTAAGGTTATTTTTTATTTTTAGCAGTTAAAGGTTTCAAGTGTTAGCACTCTCATCTCTTAATTGCTAACACCAATTATACTCGCTTTTTTCAGTTTGTCAAGAGTTTTTTTAAAATTTTTTTAAATTTTTTTTAAAAAATTAAAATAGAAAACCGGCATACCTTCAACCCTAAGGTAATTATTAACTTTTTTAAATTTTATAAACTTGTTTAATCCTTAAATTAAAATATTTTTTTCAAAATAAAAAACAAAAGCAAAAATAAGTAAGACGTTTGAAATATAACGCGCCGCGAAAGATTCATTCTTTCGCGGCGCGATAAAAATCAAATGAAATAAGATTTTATTATTTTTACAATCAGACTGCTTTTATTTTTCCGACAAGTTACGGTCGGCAATTATATACTCGGCGTAGAGTCCTGCGACGTTCACCCCGGTAACTCTTTCGATTTCGCCGAAAAAAGCGT
>CALWBJ010000033.1 GCA_944376035.1 uncultured Clostridia bacterium
TACTACCTCAGTCGGTTTATGGGGCGTCGGAATTATTGCAATGATGATAGGATACGGATTTTATTTTGTGGGTATACTTGCTTTTGCAATTTTTATGCTTGTTATATTATTTTTTCCTAAACTTGAAAAGAAAATAAAGAGTAAATCAATTTATCTGGAAGCGCATATAGAATTTAAAAGCAGAGAATCTTTACAAGTATTTACAAATAGTATACGTCAGTTCGGTCTTAAAATAAATGATATAGAAATAAATCCCGCATACGCTAATTCCGGTCTGGCGGTATATTCAATATCGATGAAAATAGCTAATCCGGAATTGCGGAAAAAATCTCATAAAGAGATCATGGAAATGCTTTCTGCTATGGAGACAGTAAATTACATTGAGGAAATATTTTAATTTAGATAACAATGCCAAATACTGAATAAATCTGTGTTAATTAGGTTATAGTGAATTTAAGTTATTTAAAAGTGCGAACATGTTTCGTGTTCGCACTTTTATATTTGAAAAATTTTATTATAAACATATGAGCGGTGAGGAAAGCGAAAAAATAATCATTGAATCAAAAATAATTTTTTCCGAAATAACAAATCTATCTTAATTTTTTAATAAAATATAATCAATTATTTATAAAATTAATTTTATCAGTTATTTTGTGTGAGATTATAGAGATTTTTTTTATAATTTTCCATTGATTGATTTATAATTTTAAGCGCTTCTTCTCTGTCGGACGCTACGTCAACGCTTGTATGTTTGTCTTCAAGTTGTTTATATACGGAAAAGAAATGTCGCATTTCGTCAAAAACGTGTTTTGGAAGATCGTTTATGCTTTTATAAGAATTATAATTGGGGTCAGCAAAGGGTATAGCGATTATTTTTTCATCAACAGAACCGTTATCTTCCATAACGATAACCCCGATGGGGTAACATTTAACAAGACTCATGGGAATTAAACTTTCAGAACACAATATAAGTACGTCTAACGGGTCATTGTCTGCTGCAAGCGTATGTGGAATAAATCCGTAATTTGCGGGATAGTGGGTGGATGTATAAAGAATTCTGTCAAGTTTAAGAAGACCCGTCTTCTTGTCCATTTCGTATTTTTGCTTGGAACCCTTGCTGATCTCAACTACGGCAATGAATTCTTCGGGCGTAATTCTGTGACTTTCAATGTCGTGCCAAATATTCATATAAACCTCGCCTAAAAATTTATAAATATATTTTATCATAAATAGATTTTTATCACAAGCCTTTTGTGCAATAAAAAGATAAAAAAGTTTAAATGCCGCCTGTTTTATTTATTGTTGCTAATAATATAAATATCTGTTATAATATAAAAATGCAAAAGGTTTTTTTCAGCGATATCACATATATACCTAATGATATAAAAATGAAAGTATTGTGTGAGAAAAGACAAAATTATATTGATGAAATAAAGGATATTTTTAGAAAACGGCAAAGCATACTTGTATGGAAACTGCTTGAATACGTTTTTTACCGTTATTTTACAATTTCAGACGTTGTTTTTTTTGCGGATAAGAGTGGGAAATGGATGTCGGACAGGACGGACTATTATTTTTCGCTCGCCCACTCAGAGAATATAGTTGCCGTGGTGATTTCTGACTGTAAAAATATAGGTATAGATGTTGAAAAAGTATCGGAAAAGGTTTTTAAAGCAGCAAGATATATTTTACGTAAAGAAATTACAGATAGAAATTCCGAGGAAGTCGACGGTTTAATTAAAAGTGAAACTGCTGAATCGCTGACATTAAAGTGGACTGATAAAGAAAGCGCTTTTAAAAGCGGAAGTAATAATCCCTGCTTTACAAACTGTTTTATTTATGATGGTGATAAAAATAAATACTGTTTAAGCGTAGCGTCGGAAAAAAAAGGAATTGAACTTATAAAAATAGGTGCGGAAGAGTTGGTTTCAGATGTACACGGTAATACTTAAAAAGAATGAAGAAAAAAGAATCTTGAACGGATACCCTTGGGTTTATGCTAATGAAGTACTAAAAATCGAAGGAAAGGCAAAACAGGGCAGTGTTGCGAAAGTATTTTCGAATGACGGGCGTTTTGTGGGGCTCGGATTTATAAATCATTTATCTAAAATTTTAGTAAGAATGCTCACTCTGAAAGAAGAAATCATAGACAGGGATTTTTATTTTAGAAGAATTAAGCGGGCTAATGATGAAAGACTGCAATTAGGGTATAATAATAATTACAGAGCGGTTTTTTCCGAATCGGATAAACTTCCGGGTTTAATAGTTGATAAGTACGGAGATTATCTATGTGTACAATTTCTTTGTCTCGGAATGGATTTGATAAAAGAAGAGATAATTGATATTTTGGTTGAAATATTCAGTCCCAAAGGAATATACGAGAGGAGCGATGTTTCTGTAAGGGAAAAAGAAGGGCTTAAAGAATATAAAGGGAGTATTTACGGGGGCGATTTTGACCCAGTTGTACTAATAGAAGAGAACGGACTGAAAATAGCGGTTGACCTTAAAGACGGGCAAAAGACGGGCTATTTTTTGGATCAGAAAGAAAACAGAGATAATCTGAAATATTATGTAAAAGGGAAGAGCGTACTCGATTGTTTTTGTAATGCGGGCGGTTTTTCGCTTTGCGCATGTAAATATGGAGCAACGGGCGTAACGTCAGTAGATATCAGCGATTTTGCGCTTGATTATGTCAGACATAATGCCTTTCTTAATGGTTTTGAAATCAATACAGTCAAGGCAGATGTTTTTTCTTTGTTGCGTGAATATAAAAAAGATAAAAGAAAATTCGGTGTAGTTATACTTGATCCTCCTGCATTTACAAAATCCGTCGATACGGTTAAACAGGCAGTGGCGGGATATAAAGACATAAATGTTCTTGGCTTAAAATTAGTGGAACATGGCGGATACATGGTAACGTGCAGTTGCTCTCAACATCTCACTGTTCCGATGTTTTTGGATATGATAAATAATAGCGTTTTTGAAAGCGGTGTAAGTGCAAAACTTATAGAATTAAGAACTCAGGGAAAAGACCATTCTGTTTTAATAGGTACAGACCAAAGTCTTTATCTTAAAGTGGCTGTGCTCAAAATTTTATAATTTATTCAATCTGTTATCTAATTTGAAATTATAAAAAATCTTTTATAAAACCTTTATAAAAATTAAATATATTGGAAAATAACATATTCTACAATAAAATATAAGTCAAGTAAGTTTAAAAAACAATTAAAATTTATTTATACGCTAAAATAATTTGGAAATTGGAATTTATTAAAATTTTAATAAATTAAACAAAAGAGTTAAATAAATTCAATTTTATATATTAAAAGGATTCAATGCTAAATATTAAGAGGAGTAATTATATGAGTGAATGTACGCATGACTGTTCCAACTGTTCTTCTTCGGAATGCTCGGAACGTAAAGATTTTTCTGAAAAACTTAATGAACTTTCAAAAGTTAAAAAAGTTATAGCGGTTGTGAGCGGTAAGGGTGGCGTAGGTAAATCGCTTGTTACTTCTATGCTTGCCGTACTTACAAGAAGAAAGGGATATAATACAGCGATTTTAGACGCCGATATAACCGGACCGTCAGTTCCCAAAATGTTCGGTGTATATGAAAGGGCGGAGGTTATGAATGAAAAATATATACTTCCCGCAAAAACCAAAACAGGTATAGAAATTATGTCAATAAATCTGCTTCTTCCTTCCGAGAGTGACCCTGTTGTCTGGCGTGGTCCGATAATTGCGGGCACGGTTAAACAGTTCTGGACAGATGTTGTATGGAACGATGTGGATTTTATGTTTGTGGATATGCCTCCGGGAACGGGAGACGTGCCACTTACCGTATTCCAATCTTTGCCCGTATCAGGTATCGTTGTTGTAACTTCTCCACAGGATTTGGTTTCAATGATTGTAGGCAAAGCGGTAAAAATGGCGGAAATGATGAATATACCTATTTTGGGTATAGTAGAAAATATGTCATATTACGAGTGTCCTAAATGTAAAGAAAAATTAAAAATTTTCGGTGAAAGCCATATAGATGTTACGGCGAAAGAATACGGGATAGATTTGATTGCCAAAATTCCGATAAATACGGATTTTGCCGCACAATGCGACAGAGGCCTTATTGAATTGTTTGAAGGCGATTTTCTTAACGAAGTTTCTGACCGGATTATAAATTAAATTTTTAAAATTTACTATTTATTTAAATACATTTTATGAATGCAGGTAATGTATGAGTTGGTTAAAAAAAGTAAAAAATAAGATGATTAATTCAAATAATCGATTTGTAAAAAACATAGGATTATCTTTAAGTAAATTGCATAATAATTTTGTGAGAAGTCGTTTTTATTATTTTATTAAAACAAAACCATGGTTGAGTGATAAGAAATACATTGAAAAAGTTTATAAAAAAGTATTCGGCGTAAAACCTGATTTAGAAAATCCAAAAAACTTTAATGAAAAAAATAATTGGAGAAAACTTTACGAAAGAAATGATAATTATACCTTAATGGTTGATAAATATAAATTAAAGCAAATTGTAAAAGAAAAATGCGGAGAAAATCATATTATACCTTTGATCGGTGTATGGAATGATCCCGGTGAAATAGATTTTTCTTCGCTCCCCGATAAGTTTGTGTTAAAAGCAAATCATGCCGGCGGAGTAATTGTTTGTCGCTCTCATAAAACTTTTGATAAAAAATCTGCGATAAAAGAATTAAAGAATATTCAGAAAAAGAATTATTATTTTAATTGCAGAGAGTGGCCCTATAAAAATGTTGAGAAAAAAATAATTTGTGAAAAATATGTTGGAGAGAATCTGATCGATTTTAAAAATTATTGTTTCGGCGGAAAATTATTATATACTTTTGTTTGGAAAAATAAGTCAAAAAAAGATGGAAGAAAGCCTAATGCTTATTTTTGTGGAGCATATGATAGAGAATGGGTTAAAACAACTATTGATATAAATTATCCTTCCGAAAATGAAAATATTCCGAAACCCGAAAATTATCAAAAGATGGTTGATATTGCAGAAAGATTATCAAAAGATATTCCATTTGTGAGAGTTGATTGTTATGTGATTGACGGGGAAATTTTTGTTGGCGAGATGACTTTTTTCCCGTGGGGAGGATTTCAAAAATTTAATGGGGAATATTGGAATAATTATTTGGGTAATCTTTTATGTCTGCCGTTAGATAAGTAATTATTTTACTATATTATAAAATTTTATACATTGTTACTTATAGCCTCATTTAAAGTTTTATTTTTAAATTTTTAAAGCATAAAATTTTTTTACTATAAAAAATTTGAATTTGAGAGGAT
>CALWBJ010000034.1 GCA_944376035.1 uncultured Clostridia bacterium
TATCGTTTATCTGTCCGTCTGCCGTCGGATGCCAGGTCTGCAAAATATCAAAATTCACCCCGTCAATATCTATCGTCAGCCCGCTCTCTATCGCCGCCGCGTTTATGACCGCCGAATTAAGCGTGTCGTAATAAGAGTCGGTTTGTATGGCGTTTACCTCTGCATAATTCTGCAACGCCGCTTTAAGAGCGTTGAGATCTTCTTCCGAATAATCGCTCGCGGGATAAACCGAAAAGTCTGACGGAAAATCAAAATAAAAATTGTTTATTTTGAAATTGGACTGAGCGTCATAGTTTCCGCTGCCGAGCATTTTTGAAAGTTCGCGTATATGGTCGGAATGAGCGTGAGACAAAAACCACGCTTCCACTTCAAAATACTCGCCCTCGCCCACTCCGGCGATCGCCCTTAATGCCGAAGTAAGATAGGCGGGAGAATCTTTGCCCGCGCCGTCTATCCCGCCGTCAATAACCACAAGTTTGCCGTTCGCGGTCTTGATAACGTAACTTTGCATGAGACTCTGATTTTCGGGCGCAAGTTGATATAGAGTAACTTTTTCACCCGTCGTAATGCGCTCCGCCCTGACTTCGTTCTTATTCATCGCCGTAACGGCAAAACAAATTGCGCAAACCACGCTGAGAGAGGCAAGAATAAATCTTTTTATTTTTATACTCATATTTACTTCCCCCTTACAGTTCCCAAATTTTGTCGTCCCCGAACGGGTCGACTGAAGCCGACATCACTATGACGTCGGTTTCAAGAATTTTTTCAAAACTCGGCTCGATATATTTTCTCATTTTATTTCTCCCTTAAAAATAATTCATTTATTTTTTTACTTATTTTAATTATTTTTTATGTGTTATTAACGGTGGTTTCATTCAGGCTTCCGTTACGAAAGCAAAGTACAGTACGTTGACTCCGTTGGCTTCTCCGCCCTGCAACATGATTTCAATTCTGTCCTTAACGGCAGGACTTTCGACCGCGTAATTAAGCGTTCTTTCCTGCCACCCTTTCGGGTTTTCGGTTACGTTTATTTCCGCGCTCTTTAAGTCGGTCGCGGGAGCGCCCAGTCCGCTTTCCGTACCGGGAATAAGGAATCTTATGGTCGGACTTACCGTCTCTTCACCTACCATTATTTTTAATTTCATTCCGCTATTGCACGCTTTGGGAAGGTGCAAAACGATATCTCCTATACCCGTTGTACCGAACACAGCGTTATTTTTGGTGGTAACTTTGAGAACTCCCGTTTCACCCTCATATTCTTCAAGCCATTCCGCCGTGATAGAGTTAGCCACGCGATTTACGTTGGTACTTACCGACACGAGTTGTTCGTATTCTTTCATACCGAAGTCTGCAAGATAATCTCCCGTAAGCGCCGCGGCAGTTACCTTTCTGGCATTTTCGACGATAGTGTTGCCTTCCTGTATAAACGCAAAGTAAAATACGTTTTCGGAGCCTATGCTCGCACCCTGTATCATTATTTCCAACCTGTCTTTTATATCAGGACTGTCGGCATAATTGAGATAGCGCATAACCCAGCCTTCGGGGTTTTCGGTTACTCCGATTTCAGGGCTCTTTATATCGGTAGCGGGAGCGCCCAGACCCGACTGTGTGCCGGGTATAAGGAATCTGATGTGCGTACAGTCTGTCTTTTCAACCATAAGTTTAACAGTAAGGCCGTTCACGCACGGCTTGGGAAGATTAAGAACGATATCGCCTATTGTATTCGCATTGGTAACGGTAGTAACTTTCAGAACGCCCGTCTCGCCCGCAAAACTTTCGAGATACTCGGCTTTAATTGAAGCCGCCGCCCTTACGCCGCCTTCGGTAGTGCTCTTTGATAAAACTTCCTCGTAATTCTTACTGTCGAAAGTGGCAAGATATCCGCCCTCAAAAGAATTCGGGTCAAAATACACAGCCTTATCCGACTGGACGAAAAATATACTTTCGCCCGCCGTCGCGCGCACGGTAAGAGTCGCGCCTTCTTCCTTTATTTTATAGGAATTTTCCGTTACGATAGTTTCCACACCGTCTTCGCTGACGATATATCCCTCAGCATTACTTACGGCGTTCCAAGTAAGAGTGCCGTCTTTTATTACAAGATTTTCAGGCTTATCGAGTTTTTCGGCAACCGTAACAGAGTCTATGTATATTACGCAGTCCTCGCTCATGGCGTTGTTGACAAGTCCGAATCCGAGTTGGAAGGCGTTAAAGCCTTCCTGTGTGGGGTCAAAGTAATTACATGATTTTATATAATCGTAATCGAGTACAAGATAATTCCATTCGTCGGGCGTAACGCTTACGGGATAATTCTGCGAAGCCCCGATCTCATCGGACAACTGCATTATCGAACCGAATCTCATCTCGGTAACGTTAGTAGTCGTTAAAAATTTTATCACGACGTTTTTACCTATAAGGTCGGCTTCCGAAAGCGTTTTTTGCAGATTGAACCTGATTGCGGCGCAGTTATAAGGCGCTACGGGCGGCGTGGTAACTTTCACAACGCCTGTCGCCCCTTCATATTCTTCAAGGTACTCCTCAAACGGCATACCTATCCAATATGCGCTTATATCCCCGCTTTCAACCGTATTTATGTAGCCCGCGTCGTCGTAAGACGCAAGATAGTTTTCGGGAAGGGCGGTGTCTTTCCAACCCACTTCTTTGGAGTTCCAGGTTGCTTCCTCCACAGTAGAATTCCCGTATATGTCCTTTACTTCCATTCTGTAATTGAAAACACCCGGTTCTGTCGCTACAAACCTGTTTGTAAGAGCGTTGAATTTAACCGTTTCGCCGTTAAGCGTAAGAGTTTTCGTTATGTTGTCGTAATCTATTTCCGATCTGTCTGAAAAAGAGTCCTCGGGAAGCGAATACTCGGTCTCGCCGTCGGCAAACACGTCAAACGGTGAATGTCCGAGACTAAGTTCGGGCGCTATTGTATCCTTGACCTGAAATTTTTTAACCTGACTGACCGAGCCGTATTCGTATTTTACTTGCCATTCTCCCACTTCGTTGCAGAAAATCGCCGGATAAATTCCCTCGGTTACCTTTCCGCTCGGAGCAGTAAAAGTATATTTGATTTCCGCGTTTATAACTTTTTCCCCGTCTTTTACTACGCCTTCGGGCACGGCACAGTCTTCGCCGTACTCAAAAACCAGATTTTCGGGATAATCCACCGTAAGCGTTCCCTTATTCCCCGCACAGCCTATCGCGGCAAATACCGAAACAGTCATCACGGCAAGAAGAGTCGCCGTCAATAAGAATTTTATTTTCCTTTTCATATCTTCCTCCTGTTACATATAAAACAGAACTTTTTAACAGTCCGATTTTAATATACCCTTAACTTTGTTTACTTTTTCTCCGTAATCTTTGATATTTTTTAGTTTGTACCGGTCATTTCTTTATACTGTTGTATATAAGTGTCCCAGACTCCGTCAAAAAAGTCGTAATTTTTCTGATACGCTTCGTTAATTTTGTATGCCGAACCACCGTATACTTCCTGAACCAAAGAACCCGATTTATTTCTGTACCAGGACAGTTGCGTAACTTGTTTGAAAGGTTTATTGACACACGCGTAATCCATTATCACGGCGTATGAGGACTGATTGTTATAATCTTCGACAAGAGCAGAGGGCGTAATATCCAATTTTTCGTAATCGGGCTTATATCCGAAATCGAACATAGAAATTCCCCCCGTACTCTTCACGGATATTTCGCTCGCTCTGTCAGAAGTAAGATATCTTAATAACTTTATAATGTCTTCACGCTTGCTTTCGTCCTTTATTTTCGGAACGACTATCTCGCTGCATATCTGCGCCATAACCATGTTTCTGGCTTCTTTCACCCTGCCAAAATCCTTAGCGCTAACGCCTTCGAAAGAGGTTGCGCCATTATCGATAGCGGCTATCATTTGTGAAAGCATAGTGTCATCCATGTAATCGCCGTTATCTTTGCGGTATTCTAAAGTTTTAACTATATCGCTTATAACGGGCATTTTCATGATGCCGTATTCCTGCTCGTCGACAGTCCCGTCTTCCACATGAGGAGAAAGTTCGTTTTCAAGCCACGATCCCGTATAAAGGAAGGCCGTTTTTGCACGGTTGGAGCCGTAACCGCCGCCTGCAAACACTATGTCGTTATTAACATAAGTAAGACTTGCGCTCGAAGAGTGCAGATAGTTATTATTTTTTGTACTTATCTCGTAGGCAAGTTCATACGCGCTCTCTGCCGCGAGTCTGTTGTCGCTGAGCATGTAAGGATGTTCTTCGGCAAGTTCCCACTTACCCGATTCGGTATTGTAATAAAGTCCCGAGAAAAACTTATCGTAATTGTCTTTTCCGAGCATCTGCGCAAACCAACCCTGCCAAGCATAAATAAGATACTCGCCGCCGCCGGTATCTGCGAGCGCCGCCGAAGTCAGAAAGGTGTTTCTGTTATTGAAAAGGTCTTGACCGAAAGCGAGAAAGTCGTCGGTCGTTCTCGGAAGAGTATACTCTTCACCTTTGAACGCCTCGTCAAGCGTGTTCTTATTATATATCCAGTTATATCCCGAAGCGTTGCTCGACCCTCCCGGCAACTGGAACACTCCCGACGCCGCGGTATTGTAATAATCGTAATAACTTCCCATTTTTTGTTTTATGGTCTTTTCTTCGCCGAGCGGGGTAAGTTCTATTATCTCGTCAAGATTTTCAAGGCTCGACGCATACCTGAACATATCCACCGAAATTGCCACTATATCTCCGTCGGCTTTTCCCGACTGTATTCTTGAAGGCATATTGAGGTCGTACACCGGTTTTGTTTCAACATAGATTTCCTCATCGTAGTTATCCATAAAATCTTTCGCCACGTCAAGCCAGTATTGCGAACCGTATCCGCCGTACTGATAGGCTATGGTTAACTTTCTCGGCCTGTTCGCATATTCGCTGTTGTCGCCGCCGCTTCCTCCGCCGCAGCCCGCAAACAGCCCCAGTGAAACTATCGCCGCCAGCATAAACGCTATAAATTTCTTTATCATTGCTTTTCCTCCGATTTTTTTTAATATATTTTTATGTGTTTGTTTTCCTTCGTCCCTTCTCTTATTTGATTTTTAAGAGAATGAAAGAAATCTTTTAACTTTATTTTTAATTTTATAGTTTTTTATCCTTTTAATGTCAGCCTTTGAGTCCGCCGTCCAGTTGTATTTCCATTATTGATTTCTGGAAACAAATATAAAGAACGAGAACGGGCACGGTGCAGAGCATGAGCCCCGAAAACAGCGCGGGAGTATTAAGTCTCGTTTCATTTATTCTCTTGTAAATATAAAGTCCGCTTGCAAGAGAGGGATGATTGGGTAAAAACAGCAGCGCCGTCTCACTGTCGCCCCACCTGCCTATAAATTCCACCATAAAAAGCGCTATCATGGGCGAAATCACCTGCGGAAGCATTATTTTATACCATACCGTCAGATGATTTGCTCCGTCTATAAACGCCGCCTCCGCATACTCCCACGATACGCTTTTAAACGTCGCGTAAAGTATAACGAAATTCTGTCCCCACGATGAGGCAAACATTATTATAAGAAACTGACTGTCGTAAATTCCCAGCATATCGTAAAATCTGATTGCCGACGGAGCAGAACCGAGTATCGGTATCATCATGGTTACTATCGCCCAGCCGTAGAAAAATCCTCTTCCCGGGAATTTATATTTGGCTATTACGTAAGAGGTCATAGAACTGAATAAAACCGAGAACGCCGACGCTCCCACCGCATACCATACGCTGTTTATTATCATTTCAATCATGCTTATTCCGTTAGCGGAAAGTTCGGTCCACGCCGTTATGTAATTGACAAACTGCAATGACGTGGGAAAGAGTTTTGCCTGATTGTAATCTTTTCTGGACATCAGCGAAATATTCAGCCCCCACACCATTACAAACAGAATGGACACGGCATACAGCATGAAAATTACGGTCATTATTATCATTACGGGATTTTTATTGACGTTTTTCCTCATGCCTCACCTCAATAAGTAACCTGCGCGTTGAATTTATCCATAATGACTTTGACTATCCACACAAAAGGAATGGCGACGACGGTATAGAACAGTCCCACCGCGGCGGGATAGTTGTACATGCCGCCGAGCACGGAATTGAATATCCAGAAAGATATGGTCGACGTTTCGTAATTTCCCGCCGTAAAGTAGAGAATGGGTCCGCTTGCGGTAAAAATACATACGAAAGTAAGAAGCAGCATGGTGGAAAGAGTTTCCCATGCGAGCGGCAGCACAAGCGAGAAAAACTCCCGCCACATTCCCGCGCCGTCTATCTGTCCCGACTCAATAATAGATTCGGGTATTCTGTTCATACTGCCGACAAAAATCAGCAGCGCCACACCGAACCCCGTCCATAGCACGTACGACAGGATTGCATTTGTGGCTGCGTCCTTGTTCGTGAAAATTTCTTCGTATCCATGCCCGAAAATACTGTTTATAAGTTGCCACAGCGGTCCCTCGACGCGCAGTATATCCTTATAAGTCATTACAAGCACTATCGGCGATATTATACAAGGCAGATAAAACACAAAACGGAAAAATTTATAGCCCATTACCTTTTTATACAAAAAGTAACTTACTACAAACGCAAGCAGAATCTTGAACACCGAAATTCCGAAATACTTAAAAGTATTTATAAGATAAGCGACCTGTCCGCTGTCGGCTGTCGCAAATTCGGCAAACAACCGCTCGAAATTGCTTAACGTAAACACCTGAGCGCCCTCGGTGTTTTCCACCGTAAACGCTATTATTACCGACTGTATATTTATCCATATATATTTTATTATCCCGAGAATAGATATCGCGAGCATCAGATATACGAATAAATAGGCGCCTTTCTTCATGTATTTAGGCATATTTTCTCCTTATTCCGCAACGGGATAAACGAATGCGGCGTCCCCCGCTCCTATTTTAAGATTAAGAATTCCGTCGCTCAGATTTACGACTTCGCGTTCGCCCTTTATATAAACTACCGCCTTTGTCGCTCCGCCCAATTTTACGTTAACATAATCGGTCATACCGCTTGAAGGTTCGGCATAATTAAGAATCATATATGCGTTGTTACCGTCTTTATCTTCAAACTCGCTCACAACGGTGTCCAGACGGCACTTTATGCTTTCTATCCACTCGAATTTTTCAAGTTGCAGATCCTTTACCTGTTCAAACGCCCTTGCATTGTATTCGTTTACCACCTGTTCGCCTGCGTATACCTTCGCGCCTACCCAGTCAAAAGACAGTATGGCGTCCGCAACTCCCGCCATCTCCTTGTTCGCAGTCTGAACGTAATAATAAAGCGGATTTATCTTGTGCGACGCTCTTCCGACCATTCCGTCGTCTTCCTGAAGGCCTCTGTAAAGATAATATTCAAACGTCTTCGCGCCGAACGCCGCCGCCATGTTCGTCTGAAAACTTATATCCCTCGAAGACGTAAGCCATCTTACGTTGGGTTCTTTATAAGCCTGTATGCAGAAACTTGTCTGAACCTTATTTGCTTCTGTTTCTATCTCTAAATTCATTTCTTTTGTCTTTTGAGCCACTACAAAATAATTATATAAATATTCTTCTTCTACGTAATTGACTGTTCCCGTAGAATTTGTTTTAAGCGGATAATAGTCAATACCGAAGTTCTTAGGTCCGTTTACTTTGCTTAAAAGAGTCTCGATATAATAATCCAGATATTCTTCCCACGTATAACCGGGGAAAAGCACTCCGCCGTAACTTGCGTTAAGATTTATATGAAAATAGTTGTTGCCGCCGTAAGAATGATACCAGTCGATTATTTTCGCTATTTCGCTTATGTAATCGTATGACGGTTCGTCTACCATATAGAACCCTTTTACTGCGGGCATATCGGTCAGTTCGGTCGTTATGTTCCTTATGGGAAGAGTATAATATATAGGCCCTAAAACCGTATCGAAACAACGTTCGTTCGGATCGTCGTTTATAAAATAATTGACGTCCGAACGGTAGTTTCTTATTATAACGTCAAGACCAAGTTCCTCGCAAAGTTCTATCGCACCCGCATACTCATCGGTGATTATTCCGTTTTCATCGGTAAAGGCAACGTCGTCTTCGGTCATGTTGTACATATTGAATCCCGCTTCTTTATATGCGATGAGAATATCCTCTTCGGGAGCGGGAGGACAGTCTGCAAATATTCTGAACTGTTTGCCGCCGTTAAATTCCGGTACGGTTTTATTTGTATTTTTGCCGCCGTCACCGCCGCCGCACGCCGTAAAACTTCCGAGCGAAATAACCGCTGCAAGCACAATCATCATAAGTTTTATGAATAGTTTTTTCATCTTTTCTCTCCTTTTAATCCAAAAAGATATTTTTCAGAACATATATTTATTCATTTTATATTCTGATAATATCACCGCTTATTTTATTTGACAATACACTGGGTTGAATAAAACATTCTCTCTATTGACTTATTCATATTTTCATTAATAAATAACAAAACGGACTAAAAATAAAAATTTCAGAAAAAATATAAAAATCCTTTATAAAACACCTTGTTTTCACAACAAAAAGACTTTACAGCCTAAAAAAGTAACTTTCAGTCACTCTTTTTAGGACATTCTGTTTTACGAAAAACTTTCTTCGATTGATTAGTTTTATTGCTTTGAAAAGAAAAAACAAAAATTACAAAAGAAGATATAGTTAAATACCTTAACATTTCGATTCGGAAAGAGCCTCACCTAATGTTGCAGACGCTTCTGAAAAAAGTAGTTCTATACGACGATAAAATCGAAATACATTTTAACTATATAAAAAACTTTAACCCTGGCGACGGCGGTCAGGGTTTTCTTTTTACCACAAAATTTAAAACTATCAAATACGTTATTTTAAATTTTCCGAATATTCAGACTATAGAAATGTTTGTTAAAGTCTATTTTTGAACAAAAATATGGTCGGTAAAGCCGTTTTTTGTACAAAATAACTGCTTGCGGCTGTTTTTTTCGTACAAATTCGCTTTTCAGACCAAACCTCAAAATCGTTAGAAAAAACCGAGTTAAACCGCATACGGTTCAACTCGGTTCTATTTGGTTGCGGGAGTGGGATTTGCTTCTCTCGAGCCTCCCGCTAAAAGGTCCACAGGACCTTTTATTTTGCTATTGCAAAACAACTTGCAGGCAAGTTGGCTCCTAATTCAAATCCCTCTCCCATGCTTTCTCGATCATAAAAACACCGCGAGGCATATTAAAGCCTCGCGGTTCTTTTGGTTGCCCAAAACTTGTCTAATTTGAATAAATTGTATTTTAATTATTTACCAACCACAATATATTGTGTTTTTAAGTCAAAAGGGAGCAATTTTAATTTGCTCCCTTTTTTATTTTTCTACCAATTAAACGCCCTACTTCTTCATATCTCTTTTCTTTTTGTTTACGCATATTTTATAGATTGAATTTTTCGTCGTCAACGTAATAATTTCATCATCTTCTTCCATATCACCTAAACCTGTAATTAAATATTTGCTTCTATCTTCTATATACAAAAAACGCTTGTCTGGTTTTAATTCATCTTTGCAAACAATAATACGCCCAAAAAAACCAATATAAGATTTTCGCCATTCCCAATCTGCGTTGCTTTTTCTTCCTGTGCTTTCAATAGAAATAATTTCACCCATAAATTCATCAATAATCTGCGCCATAAATCTGTTTCCCTTTTATCCTATTTGCCATTCCATTTGTCCTTCATCTTGATACCAAACATCAATTAAAAATTTATGACCCCATTATTATTTTGTCACGATTATAGCATAGTTTAAGTGACAAAAACCGACAGGTATGAAAACATATACGTTTTTTGCAAAAATATATACGCAACCAAAAATTTGCAGCACAAAACAACCGACGGTTAAAATATTGACTATCGGTTTTTGTATTAAAAACAATTTTTCGTATAGAATAAGGAAAGACGACTATTTAATTACACGATTTTCTATAAGAACTTCTTTTAGGTTTCTGGCATTCTCCACGATAATTCTACATTCATACACCGAACAGCCTTCTAAAAGTTCTGCCATCTCTTTAACAATTATAGATTGATTACCGACTAAACAATCAGATAAAAGCATATCCGTCGTAACCTGAAAAACATTTGCTACTTTTATAAGAGTTTCTAAACTCATACTTTTTAAGCCCTTTTCCAAATAACCTATGTATGATGGCGACACGTCAATTAAGAACGCCAAATCCACTTGTGACATATTATTCTTCATCCTTAACTTCCTTACTTTTTTGCCTACGGTTAAAAAGCTATACATTTTTAGCCACCTCCTTATAATTATTTTACCAATAATATAGGGAGTAGTAGAAGTTATAGAGAGAAGTTTATTGTTAATATAGAGAGTTGTCTATAAAATGTAATTAAAATATAGTTAGTAGTAGGAATTATAGGCAATGGACGATAAAAACTTACTTTGTGAAATAGGACAAAGAATACGTAAAGCAAGAAACGACAAAAAATTAAGTCAAGAAGATTTAGCTTTCAAGGCAAGTTTAAGCACTTGCTCTATAAGTGATATAGAACTTGGCAAAACTAATCTTGGTGTTTTAACCTTGATTAAAATTATAGAAGCATTAAATGTTTCTGCCGACATTATCTTACGACCTGATGTTTCAACGGTAAATAAAATTTATCAAAATGAGTTCGCAGAACTTCTTAAAGATTGCTCCCCAACTGAAATAGAAACTTTAACAAAATTAGTTAAAGACGTGAAAGAAACTCTGCATAAAAACAAAGAAAATTATTAAAAATTAAAAAATATTTTGCAAAAACACAACCGGTGGTTAAATTATTAACCACTGGTTTTTTTATTATTTCTTTTTTAACTATATAATGTCTATATGATTGATTTTGATATTAACAATTTTGAGAAAATAGCAGTTTACGCCTATGAACAAGATGCTATGCTTCCAAAAGGTATTGAATTTTGCGAGAAAACTTATAAAAATTTTTTTGATATGATTTTCCCTAACATTAAAATAACTGAATTTCTACTAGACGGTCCTACTTTTAACAAAAACAATTTCCGTTATGAATGGTATAGATTATTACACAAATGTCAACATGAACTTAAATCTATATCAATAGAACTTCTAAATTTAATAAAGGAGACTCCTAATGGATAATTACGATATATATCTACCAAAAGTAACCTTTGAAGCAATACCTATTAAGAACCTTGTTTCAAGCCAAGAATATCAAAGAGATATTTCAAATGCACATGTTCAAAAAGCAGCAGAAAACTTTGACCTTTATCAAATAAATCCCGTCAAAGTTAGTCGTAGAAACGGAATAAACTATGTTTTCAATGGGCAACATACAATAGAAATTGTGGCACTTGTATCAGGCTCAAGAGAAACGCCTGTATGGTGTATGGTTTATGAAGATTTAATATATGAACATGAAGCAGATATCTTTGCTAATCAAGGCAAGTTTGTAAAACCATTACAAGCCATTGAAATATTTCAAGCAAACATAGAAGCAAATAATGAAACACAACTTACAATTAAGGCTTTGGTAGAATCATATGGATTGTCTATTTCAGCAACAAAAGCCCCTGGGACTATTTGTGCCGTATCAACTCTCGAAAAAATATTTACAACCTACAACTATCACGTATTAGATAGAACAATAAAACTAATAGCTGGAACGTGGGAAGACGATTATAATTCTTTTGCTGCAAATATTTTACGAGCAGTAGCCAAACTTATTGTCGTGTATAAAAATGAACTAAACGATGATGTGTTCAAAGAAAAATTAGGAGATATTTCAATAAAACAACTCGTTAGAACAGCAAAAGAACGTCGCCCCGGAACAATGGGCGTTGCTGAAGCAATGGTTATAGAATACAACGGGAAGAAGAAAACATCACAATACCGTTTATCAATACAAAAATTATATGCAAAAGACAATAATGATTACGAAGAAAATGAAAATACTTATGAACCCAATGACAACATTGTTGATATGATTGATGCTATAGAATAAAATGTGGTCTAGACCTAAATTTTAGGTGCAGACCTCTTTTTTACCTTTAATTGAATTGTTGATAGAATCCTATAATAAAACCAAATAGCGCCATTAAATTTTTACAACTAAAACTCCATGTTTTCTTTCTAGGTCTTTAGCCTACTACACCCCAGCGAGTTTTACAAGGCGAAAGTAACTTTTTGAGTCAGATTAACAGTCTGGCTCTTTTTTATTTTACAAAAAGTTCTTTCGTCGTTTCCCTTCTCCTTGTAAAGCTCACCTAAACAATAATTTAACGCAATTCGTTTAGTGGCGTAGTTAGTCTAGCCCGTCGAAAGAAAAAAATAAAACAAGGAGTAAAAAATTTTAATTAAAAACTTAAAAGGAGAATTAAAGATTATGAACAAAAAAAGTTTTAGTTACAAACAAGGTTTTAAGAAAGGAATTGAAATCTATAAGAGTAATTCAAGCAAAGGTTATTATTCACACCAAGACAACGAAAAAACAATGAATCGCTGTAAGCGTTACGCAGATACAGGATATAAAAATAATGAACCTTTAAGAGATACTCAAATCGAATATTACTACGGTATATACGACGGAATTAGATATCAATACAAACAACACGGAACGATAATACCAGATAAAAAATATAGCAAATTTGAAGAACAAGAAAATCAATTCTACTATGGCAAAGAAAATCATTACGATGGTTTTGGATATTACGACTAATAAGGAGATAAAAAAATGAAACACGTAGTTAAAAATCATAAAGAACTTGAAAACAAAATTTGTGAATTAGTCAAAGACGGTTATAAACAAACCGATATTACAGAACACGAAATAGTATTTACTAAAGGTTTACTCGCTAGAGATACTATTTACCCTACTTTCTGGATTACTAATAAGGAGATTAAAAATGATTAACATTATAGAAAACAAAGATTATAGAAACTTACAAAACGATTATTACGACGGAGAAAGCTTCGTCTATTTTGACATTATAGAAGTAAATGCAGAAAGAAGCGACATCACAGTTATGGTTAGCCATCAAGGCAAACTCACAATGCAAACTTTTGAACTTTTAGTTGACGAAGACGAGGACGTATTCTTTGAATACGGACCTTGCTTTGAAAAAATATATTTAGAACAATTTATTTAAGGAGGTGCATTTATGCAAAACAACACTATTTCAGTTGTAATAGGCTCTTGGGGCTCATACAACGAATGTAACGAACGAGCTTTAGGCTCAAAATGGTTAGACTTAAGTGATTATTCCGAATGGGAAGAAATTGAAGAAGAATTAACCAAACAAGGCTTTAAGCTAAACGGTATCGACGAAGAACTCTTTATTCAAGATATTGAGAACTTCCCCGATAGACACACAAATTGGGATTATGTTCATCCAAAATCATTCTTTGAACTACTCAAAACATCAGGAATTTTAGACGATGAATATAAATTCAAAATTATGGAAGCCTACATAGACGTAATGGGCGCTGACTCATTTTTAGATCGTGTACGTGACAAAGGCGATAATTGGGACGACGATATATATCTCTACCCTGATTCTAGTTGGTATGACTTAGGTTATCAGTTTATTCACGAAAGTTATTGTAATCAAATACCTGACTTCTTAGATAACTATATTGACTATGAACGTTATGGTGAAGAATTAAGATTTGACGGTTTCCACGAATATGATGGTGGAATCATTGAAATTAGATAAATTAAAGGAGATTAAAAATATGAAAACAACAATTGAACAAAGAAAAGAAAAAGCAGTAGAACTTATGAAACAACTACAAATTTATAAGCCATATATAAATGACTTTAAGAAAGACAACCTTGTCACCTATTTTGAAAGACATATAGGCTATTGGGCGTTTCAAGATGAAGAACTTAACAACAAGATTAAACAACTTGAAGAAAAATATGACATCACTGTCTACACAGCGACTCACGAATTTTGCGAATTTGGAGAATGCTATAGTTTCTTATACTTACCTAACGACAACGAAGATTGGGATTATTTGTTAGACCCTATCAATAGCAAACAATTTTATGCTCGTGCTTACGTATGGAATAAAGATGACGATTGGTGCTCTGAATTTGGCGATATAACAGTTCTCACTGCTCTTGGTGGATTAAGACGCATTGGATAAGGAGAATTAAAAATGGATAAAAGAACAAATGCAGGCTATGAGATTATAAAAGTTATATCACTAATCGAAGAAGAGTTTGTCTTAGGCGTCAAAACAGTAAACAATAAACAACAATACGTTACTTGGTGTTGCGTTAACAAAAACAATTATCACTATGGTCATTACTTTAACGATTATAAAGTCGCTATTAGAGATTTATTTGAAAGAGCCCAACAATCAATAAAATGGACTCTCGAATACTTGGAGGATTAAGAAATGAAAATGAAACCATTTACAACACAAGCGCATATTCACTCGCTTAACGGCGAAATGAAAGAAATAACAGTATTATATCCAGAAACGTTATTTGGACACACAATACAAAATTCTTACGTTGTTCAATATGGAGATATAAAATGCACTGCTGTTTTTAACCCATTTACAAATCAGTTCTATGCTGATGACAAATACGGAATTATAAAGGAGAATTAAAAATGAAAAAATATGTTTACATGGTAGAGTTCGATTGGAGCGTTGAAGATGGTTGCAACGTTGAAACCGAACTCTTTTCTAATTACGAAAAAGCATTAAAACACTATGATGAAATTATAGCCAACGAAAAAACTGATGGCATGTCTTGGGTTGCAGACGCAATAAATCCCGATTAAAATAAGGAGCTTAAAAATATGGCTACGTTAAACGATTTGAAAAAATATTTAGATTATGAATTTTCTTCCGGTTGTTATACTGGTGAAGATTACAAATCCTTTCAACGAAAATATATTAACTACTTAAAATCAATCGCAAAAGAAAATGGCTGGAAACTTGTCAACGTTGGTAAAAACCACTACGAGTTTTCAGCCTTTTTCAAATTTGAAGATAAATACGTTTACTTCTCTATAAGCGACGTTAGATTTTGGCAAAACGCTTGGTATAACGATATTTTAATTAGAACTGCAAGTAGCGATAGAGATTATAGGGGTGGCAACAATTACTACACTACCCTACCTACGCTTAATTACGGTATAAAAAATCTATTCGATAAAGGATGCAACTATGAAAACTCAATATATAATTCGCGCAGGTTTTAAGGTCTGCTATAAAGAAAAATATTCTAAACAATACGTACGGCATTGGCTTGCAAGGACTAGCATAGAAGCCGTAAGTATTATAAAACATTACAAACATTATCCCCAAAACTCACGGGAAGATAATCACTTACTTAAAAAACCCAAATGGAAAGTTCTTCCCGTTACCATTAAAGAAGTACATGACGGTATATGGCGTGAAGTTCCTTTCTAGAAGCGTTACGCTTTACCTAAAAATAAAAAATACAAGGAGAAAATAAAATGATTGTATTAAATCTTACCGCTAACGGTATGGAACAAAATTTAATTAAAGAGTTTTTACAAAACAACGTCAATGAATTTTTAGCAGAAAAAATTAACAACGGCGTAAAAATTACTAAAGACAATAAAATCCTAATAAACAAAAAAACACTTGACGGATTTATGAACTACGCCGCTAGCGAAGCGCAAAAGTTAGCCCAAAAAGGTGCAAAGTTTGCTTGTTTACACCACGATACCGTTTTCGGTTGGGCAATGCACTATTTTGAAGAAAACGACATAGAAGGCACGTTATATAACGAAGACGGAACGGAGTTTAAACCTGTTATTAAAAAGACTTCTAAACCCACCATAACACATACTTCTACCCCTTACGTTCCGCCCGTTAAAAAGCCTGAACCACAAATGTCGTTCTTTGATATGCTCTCTACCAAAACGGAAGAACCTATTAAAGAAGAAACTCTCGCTATAGATAACGACGAACTAACCGAAGAAGATATTCAAGACGCTTTTGCTGAACTTGAAAAAGAGCAAACGGTTATAGAAATTAAAGACAATTCGCCTACTTCACCTATGTACGTTAAATATCTTAATATTCAAAAGCGATATCCAAACGCTGTTATCGCTTACCGTTTAGGCGACCTTTTTGAAATATTTGGAGATAACGCAGTAAAATTGTCTAATCAATTAGACTTGACGCTTACTGGACGTGATTGTGGACTAACAGAGCGTATCCCTATGATAGGTTTCCCCTATCACGTATCAGATACGTACTTTAAGAAAATTACACAAAATAATTCGCTTATCGTTATTGATGGCGACAATAAATATGAATATAAGATAACTGTCAATATACCGCCAAATATTGACCGTGAAACAGGTGAAATTATTGCAAGTGAAACGACGGACAACAACGAAATAATTAAAAAATTACAAGCCATTTTTGGCGATACAATGGAGATAAAATTATGAAGATGGATAAAATTAAACCTATACCCAAATACATATTAAATAAGATTAAACGTTATGATAAAGAATTTAACCCCACGCCTAACTCTAATAGAAGATTTTACGCTTACCTTACTAAAAACGACGGTGAACTAGTTAAAGTTACCGTTGCCGTAAAAAACTATAAAGGTAAACTATATTGTAAGCAAGTTTTAGTTCACGGTACTGAAAGTAAATATATATACGGTAAAGATATTGTTTACTACACTATCGCTGGATATATCGTTGGCTGGTATGCAGAGGGTATTCAGCGTTACCAAAAACATTTTGAAGACGATTCTTGGGGTGTTGGATATAATCTTAAATTTGAGCCTTACGCTCTCGTTGTAAATAAAGAATATGCTCTTAAATTCCCCAAATTCAAGTATAGTGCAATAGATAAATACCCTTATGCCGACGTATTAAAATACCTTAAACTATACGCGCAATATCCGCAAGCAGAATATTTAGTTAAAGGCGGATATTATAGACTTGCAACGTCAAAAATGATATTACAAAAGATGAAGAAAGATAAATCTTTCCACAAGTGGCTCACTTCTAAAAATAAATACTTTATAGAGAACCACTATTATATAGAAACCATACTTGAAGGATATAAAACTAAACGACCTTTAGATGAACTGCAAGCGTTCATATATCAAAAAAGACCGTTTATGTTAGAAAAAGATTATAAACCGCTAAAAACCGTTTTCAAAGGCAAAACTTTGGAACGGTTTTTTAATTATATTAAAGAACAGAAAACACAAATACGAACTTATCTTGATTACTTTAACGCTTGCACTGACTTACAACTAAATATGACACGGGATAAAAACTTATTCCCACATGACTTTAAGTATTGGCATGATACTCGTATCGAAGAAGCCCATCTACGTAAAGCAGAAATAGACGAACGCAAACGCCAAGAAATGTTTAAGAGTTTTGGCATTATTGCTAACAAATATTTACCGTTACAAGAATTTAGCAAACACGGCTATATAGTTATAATAGCGAAATCGCCTACAGACCTTGAAAATGAAGGTGAATATTTGCATCATTGCGTTGGGCGTGGCACTTATAGTCAAAAGTTTTTGAAAGAACAATCGCTCATATTCTTTATCCGTAAAAAGAAAAATCCTAATACGCCTATTGCAACGTTAGAATACTCTTTAGAAAATCACCAAATTTTACAATGTCGTGGCGATCATAACAAAACACCACAAAAAAGTTTACTTAACTTTGTAAACGATATGTGGCTTCCGTTCGCAAACCAACAATTAAAACAAATAGCAGCATAAAAGGAGATTAAACTATGAATTATTTTAGAATTACCGCTTATAACCGCGAAGAAGATTACTCTATTATTATAGACTCTTGCGGCGCATTTAACGAACTATGGCAATTTAGTTCTTGCCTTGTAAATAAAGGCTTTTCAATAATAGCCGTTGGTAATGAAAATTTCTTTGAAGATGGAAATATACCTAAAATAGAGAAACCAACCGATAAAATGATATTACGAGCAGAAGCAAAAGAGCGACCTATCCGCGACGGTAAAAAAATTACAGTTGGCAATAAATATTATACTATCAAGTAAAAGCAAAGCCGAGATTGATTTTATTTTCAATCTCGGCTTTTTGTTTCAAAATTCACAACAATTTTAATTATTTTATTTAATTCTGTTAAAACCTTTTCCGTAAACTTCGTTAGCATCGCAAACGATAACGAAAGCGCCTTGGTCAAGTTGTTTAACCGTGTTTTTTAGCGCTTCTATTTGATGGTTTTTAACACAAGTCAATAAAACTCGTTATAACGTAGCACATTTTTGCTTTGCTTAACCCCATAACAACTAAATCACTAACCTTTGCACTTACAAATATTAAAATTAGCGCATGCAAAACGTTTTCAGGGTTCTCTAATGCAAAAGCACCTACAATAACCACTATTCCATCAAAAAGTGCTACGTGTGTTGCAATACTACCAAACGGCATAACGTGGTGCGTAAGCCTACCTAAAAGTTCCGTCCCACCGCTCGACGTTTCATATTTGATAAATAGTCCTATTCCTACTCCTTGCAAAAGACCGCCGTAAAGCGCGGCAAGTAAAGGGTTTCTTGTCAATTGATTTAACGTCGTTTGTTCTGCCAAATAATCCCAAAGTTCCGTGCAAAGACCTAATACGGTTGTAGTTATAAAACACCTTACTATAAACTTCCAACCCGTTTATTAACTCTATAAATATACCCGCTGGCCACTCCGTTAAAATTTGTATTAGAGATGCCGCACCACTTACTCCACCGCCTACGATTTCGTTTGAAATTAAAAAAACACCAAGGCTAGCAGCGTAGCAAAGACAACCAACGACCATAAACAAATATCGTTTTATTTATTTTAAATATTTTTTATTATTCATTTTATATATATCTTATTTGTACTATAAAATAAACTTGATAAAATTATCTAGAACAGTTCTATTAAAGTTAATTTCATGTTTACCATCATATACATTAAATGTACAATACTTTTGATAATTTACACACTCTTTTATCTTATCATATTCTTGTATCGCAGAATTAACATCAAACATTTCGTCTTGATTTCCAACTTCAATAAATACTTTCCTTGGAAAAATGCTTTTTACTACTTCATAATCGCAAAAAGTTTTGCCCCCATAAGTCCAATCTACCCAATTATACTTTATCCTATCATTAAACCAAGAAGACGAATATCCCGCTATAAATCGTTCATCAACAGCCAAAGTATACAAAGTATACATACCACCGTAACTCATCCCACCCATTGCTAATTTATCAGTAATTTTTGCATTTAGTAAGTAATCTGCAACCGATTGTATACAATGTAATTCTAATGCCGTGATTGAGCCACCGTGTTCTTTTAATTTTTTATCAAACACGTGTCTATCTTCTCTCTCAAAAGACGTTCCGTATTCTGATTTATTCCAAAGCAATAATTGCGGAGCAAAAACTGCTAATCCTTGTCTTGCAATATAATCAGCAGTCGCTTTATAAACGGTGTCTTCAATAAGGCCAAAAACACGCTCAGGGCTATCCCCACCACCATGCTGAAAAACAACTGCTGTTTTACTTTCACTTTTTATATTAGGTTCTGCAAGTAAGCCAAAAACTCGTATTCCTAAAAAACTTTCTATTTGAACTCTATAAAGTGTATAGTTTTCGCTTTCCAAACACTTTTCTTTAATTAATAGTTTAGGCGCAGTTCTTTGTAAATTAAGCGGATACCCTACGATACTTTTTACTGTATCTAAATTACTAAATGAAAATTTCTCATTAAGGTTTTCAACAAATTTTTTTACGCTTTGAAAGTACTGTTCTCTAAACCTCTCGTTTTCTTTGAAAATATTTATCATAAATTGTCCTTGACAGCAAACTTCTAATTATTCGGGTTTTTTATCAAAGTCCAAAGTTAAATCATAATCGCCAAGTTTGTTAACCTTAAAGCCGTTCTTCTTGTATTCTTCATAATCAAAGACTTCAAGTTCGTCGATTGCAAGTTTATGAAATTCGTAGAAGTTATGCCACCATTCCCAACCACTGCCGAGTTCGTTTGATAAATACGCGTCTGCGATATCGCAAGCGGTTTGAGGGGCAACGTAGAACGCACCCATTGCCAAAACGTTTACGCCGTTACCGGTGATTGCCCTTGTTGCCGCGGGTAAACTTTCAACTACGCCTGCGTAAACGTGCGGACATTTACTTGCGGCGATATGAATACCCATACCAGTACCGCAGAAAATCATTGCCCTTTCATAGTTGCCTTCAGATATTTCCGCGCCGACTCTTAAACCAACTCTGTGGAACATAAGGTCGGTATCGTTAGGGTCGGAATCCTTTTTAACGCCAAGGTCAAGAATTTTCCAACCTTTCTTTTCTAGGTGTTCAACAACCACTTCTTTAAGTGGAAAGCCTGCGAAGTCTGCGCCTACTACTAAATATTTGTCTTTTACAGTTTTCATAATTTTTCTCCTAAAAGTTATATTGCAAAATTTTTTGGCGTGCTCTTATTCAAACAAAATAGTTTCTAACAATTTTATTGCCATATAATAATGGATTTCCCTGATAGGATGATTTAATTTGTTTGCTAATAATTCCGTAACATCAACACCACTTTCTATCAACTTTTCCCAAACGGGATAAAGGTCGCAAACTTTTACGTTAAATTGTTCGCTTACCTTTTTTGCTTCTTCCATAAATTTCTTCAACACCCCTTCATTTTGGACTTTTGAAAAATTCACCGAAAGAGTTTTAAATAATTGATCTTTTAAATGACAACTAGTATTAATACACATACTGTTCTGCGTCAAAAAAATCGTTTCAATATTTTTTTCTTGCAATGCGGAAAAAATACCACTCAATGCCGTTGAATACTGTTCAATAGTGCTTAAACAACTATCATTTAGCCCGAAAGAAACCACACATAAATCAGGACTATATGCAAGTACATCTCGTTCTAAACGCTCGTAACCCGTTGTTGCACCGTCGCCACTAATTCCTGCATTTATAATATTAAATTGTACGTTTGGATAAAGAAGATTTAAAAGTTCTTTTAACCTTGTACTATATGCACTTTTATAATCAAATACTGTCTCTAAACTTGTTTCAGACGTTAAATAACACTCGAAACACCCTTGAGTAACACTATCACCAATAAAAGCAATAGTTATAGCCTTGTTTTCTAATAAATTAGATTGTTTTTGCTTGATTTTTTCTATTATATTCATAACTCACCTAAAAATACTAAATATTGTTTACACTAGAATTTAAATGCCATAAGTTAAAATCAATAAAACCTACTTCGCCCTTGTTTTTAAGCCCGTGCGCATCAATAAGGTTTATTTCTAATTCAGGAATACTATCAATTTCAGCATTTAAGTATCTTGAAAT
>CALWBJ010000035.1 GCA_944376035.1 uncultured Clostridia bacterium
CCGCATCGTCTCCTTGGTTTCTGACAAGCCTGTATCCGTTAGTTAAGGATACTTCCTTTTCTAGCGTCGGTATCGTTTCAAAACAGCGTTTTAATATCTCGCTTTGTTTTTCGTCCATGTCCTTTAACAGTTTAAAGTGGGTTTTCGGTATACAAAGAAAATGATTTACCGCTTTGGGGTCAATGTCTTTTATAATTATCATGTCATCGTCTTCATAAACTTTGGTAGAAGGTATTTCCCCGTCGATAATTTTACAAAACAAACAGTCTTTCATAATTCACCTCTTAAAATTTTTAATCGATTACCAAGGCAGTCGCGCCGTCACGGTAAGGCGCGATAATCCTTACATTTCTTATTTTTCCGTTATCCTTAAATTCTTTTATATATAATCTTATATAATTCCCCGAATAACCTTCCGAATATCCGTCATTAGTCTCTTCAAACAAAAACCTTTCGCACTTTCCTAGTTGATTATTTATAAAAGCGCTTTTTACCTGCTCTTTCTTTTCCAAAAGTTTTTCCAGCCTTTGTTTTTTTATCTCCGGCGGCAAATCTTTCAACTCGAATGCTTTTGTACCGCTCCTCATACTGAATGTAAAAGGATGTATATCTGAAAATTGCACTTGATCGACAAGTTCGAGAGTTTTATTAAAATCTTCATCGGTTTCTGTAGGAAAACCCGCTATAATATCGGTAGTTATTCCTGCATCGGGGAAATATCCGCGTATTAACCTCGTCTTGCTTAAATATTCTTCGGCGGTATAATGCCTGTTCATGCTTTTTAATACCCTATCCGACCCCGACTGCAAGGAAAGATGAAAGTGCGGTGCAAAATCTTTGAGTTCTTTTAATGCCGAAAGAAATTTTTCGTCTATAACGTTCACTTCCAAAGAACCGAGTCTTATTCTGCAATCGACCTCTTTCAGTTTTCTCATAAGTCCCGTAAGTCCTTCTCCGTTATAATCGTATGCCGATAAATTTATGCCGTTTATTACCGCTTCTTTGGGCTTAACCTCTCTTATTTCTTCAATAACGCTTTGGGGATTTCGGCTGCGGCTTCTTCCCCTTAAATAGGGTACTATGCAGTAACTGCAAAAATTATTGCACCCGTCCTGAACTTTTACATACGTTCTTGTCTTCAGCGATTTTACGGGCAGAAGTTCCTCAAATTCGTTTACGGGTGGAGATAAGAATACGCCTTCACCGTCCAACAAATCTAAAATTTTATTTTTTGAAAACGTCCCCGTAACAACCTGTGTATTCGGTTTATCGGTAAAAGCCTTATAATTTTTCTGAGCCGCGCAACCCGTGAATATTATTTTTGCCTTTGGATTAAGTTTTTTTATCCGACTGCTCATCTGCCGGGACTTTTTTTCGGCTTCCGCGGTTACCGCGCAGGTATTTACAATATATATATCGGCGGGACAAAGTCTGTCGCTCACCTCATACCCTTTTTCCATAAGTCCGCTGATAAGCGAATCGCTCTCGCATTCGTTGACTTTACAGCCGAGTGTGAATACAACTGCTTTCATATTTATTTACCTTGCATAACGAGAGCCGCCCACTCGCCTTTTATCTTCTCTTCCTTAAACTCAAAGCCGGCATGAATATAAGCCTTTTTTACCTTTTCGATTCTGTCGGTAAGTATTCCGCTTAAAATTATAATTCCTTTGGCGTTGAGATTTTTACCTATCTGAGGCGCAAAATTAATCAGAACTTCCGCCATTATGTTTGCGACTATAATATCCCCTTTAACGGTATTGTCGTCAAGCAGATTTTTTAAAAACACCTCACAGTTATTTACTTTGTTAAGTTTTACGTTGTGTTTCGAAGCCTCTGTCGCGCACGGGTCAAGGTCGGTCATAATTACTTTACCGGCTCCCCACTTTTCCGCCGTTATTCCGAGTATACCGCTTCCACACCCGACGTCGAGCACGGTCTGTCCCTGCTTAACGTATTTTTGCAAAAATTCCACGCACATAGCGGTAGTTTCGTGTTCGCCCGTTCCGAAAGCCATATTAGAATCGAGATAAACGACTTTTTCCCCTTTTTCGGGTTCATATTTTATCCATTCGGGTACAATTACCGTTTTATCGATATGTATGGGACGGAAATGTTCTTTCCAGCGTTCTCTCCATTCGTCTCCGTCAACTTTTCTCTTTACACATTCGAGCGAACCGAGATCAAACGGGCTGTTTTCTTTAAGCGACTCAAAATCGCGTTCAACCGCCTTGATAGCGTCTGCCGCCTTCTCGGCAGGGAAATATGCCTTGACCAGCACGGTCTTGTCGGCAGAAAAAACCTTTTCGTCGGCATAGTCCCACGTCTTTCCCTCTCGGGATAACTGTATCACGTCTTCTATATCGTTTATAACTACGCCCGAATCGGTATATTTCCAAAGTATATCCGACACCAGATCTCCTCCCATATGCGTCGTATATACCGTAAGTTCTGTAAATTCACTCATTTTTTAATCCTTTTCTCTCAACGTATCAATCGAAAAGCACCGCTGCGTTTAAATTTAACACAATCGGCCGATATAATATTTTTAAAAATTGAAATCAGTTGGAATACGGATTTTTTCCGTACATTGTTTCAATATTGTCCTTATACTGTTTCATTGACGGACATTGTTTCATATCCGTAATTTCATCAAGATTTTCGAGAAGTTTTTTCTGCTCACGCGAAAGTCTGGTAGGTACTTCTACTAATACAGTGATATAAAGGTCGCCCGTACCGCGCGACGTTTTTATACCTTTAAAGAAAACAAAAAAGATCTTCCCGCTCTGAGTTCCTTCGGGAATGGTATAATCCATAGTCTCGTCTATAAGCGGAACTTTTATTTTGCCGCCTAATGCCGCGGTCTTGAAACTCACGGGGACTTCTATATACAAGTCGAATTGTTTGCGTTTAAAAATTCTGCTGGGTTCGACCTTCATTACGATTATAAGATCGCCCGCCGCGCCGCCGTTCTTGCTGGCTTCGCCGAATCCCGCCTTTCTTATATAACTGCCCGTATCTGCACCCGCGGGAATATCCACAACGATTTTGGTCTTTACCCTGTTATATCCTTTTCCAGAGCACTCGCTGCAAGATTCAAGTATTTTTTTACCTGTTCCCTTACACTCGTCGCAAGGCCGCACCGATACCGAGCGGAAAAAGCCGCTGCTGGTCGTATACTGAACCTGACCCGTTCCGCCGCACTTTTCGCATGTCTTATATGCGGTACCGTTTTTAGCGCCCGTACCTTTACATGCCGCGCAAGGCTCGTTTCTCGCGTATATCACTTCACGTCTGCAACCTTTCGCCGCGTCAAGAAAACTTAAAGACAGTTCAAGCGTAATGTCATCGCCCTTTGACTTGGTCTGCGCGCTCTGCCTTCGACCGCCGAACCCGCCGAAAATATCTCCGAATATATCCTCAAATCCGCCGAATCCGCCCGCACCGCCGAAACCTTCAAATCCGCTTGCGCCGCCGTTAAATCCGCCCGTTTCGGGATGCTGCTGACGAAAATCGTATTCTTTTCTCTTTTTCTCGTCCGAAAGCACTTCGTTGGCTTCGTTAATTTCCTTGAATTTTTCCGCCGCCTCTTTATCGTTCGGATGCAGGTCCGGGTGATACTTCTTTACCAAAGTCCTGTATGCTTTCTTTATATCGTCCTGCGTAGCGTTCTTGGAAACGCCGAGAATCTCGTAATAATCTTTTGCCATAAAAATTATCCCTTTTTACGCATAAACTGAAAGGCGGATTTCCGCCTTTCAGTATAACGCCGGTTATTTTATTTTGTAATTATTTTTTGTTATATATCAGTTCTGGTGAAATTCGGTGTCGCCGCCGTTAGCGCCGTTACCGTTATCGGGTCCGTTTGCTCCGCCCTGCGGATTTGCCTGCTGATAAATTTTAGCAAATACGCCCTGCGACGCCTCGGAAAGTTTTTCGGTTGCTTTTACCATTCTTTCGTTATCGTTGCTTTCAAGTTCTGTCTTTGCCTGTTTGATCTCTTCTTCGAGTTTTGCTTTGTCTTCAGCGGAAACTTTGTCGCCGAGGTCTTTAAGCGATTTTTCAACCGTGAAGATAAGCCCGTCAAGTTTATTGTGGTTGTCTACCGTTTCTTTACGTTTCTTATCCTCTTCCTCGTACTGTTTGGCTTCTTTGACCGCTTTGTCGATATCGGCATCGGACAGATTGGTAGAAGAAGTTATCGTTATGTTCTGAGACTTACCCGTTCCGAGATCTTTCGCGGAAACGTTAACTATACCGTTTGCGTCTATATCGAAAGTAACCTCGATCTGCGGAATTCCTCTGGGCGCGGGAGCAATACCGGTAAGTTCAAACCTGCCGAGCGTCTTGTTGTCTTTTGCAAATTCACGTTCACCCTGCAAAATATGAATATCGACCTGAGTCTGATTATCCGCCGCAGTAGAGAATACCTGGGATTTCTTTACAGGTATGGTCGTATTTCTCTCAATAAGTTTTGTGCATACGCCGCCGAGTGTTTCAATACCCAATGACAGCGGCGTAACGTCCAGAAGCAACACGTCCTTGACGTCTCCCGAAAGAACGCCGCCCTGTATCGCCGCGCCTATCGCAACGCATTCGTCGGGGTTAATTCCTTTGAAGGGTTCTTTGCCGGTTATCTTTCTCACTTCGTCGATAACTGCGGGAATACGGGTGGAACCGCCGACGAGAATTACTTTGTCTATATCGGAATAACTGAGTTTAGCGTCTTCCATAGCCTTTTTCATCGGTATTACCGTCGCTTCGACAAGGTCCTGAGTGAGTGCGTCGAATTTCTGCCTGGTAAGATCGACGTCGAGGTGTTTAGGACCTGTAGCGTCAGCCGTTATAAAGGGAAGATTGATGTTGGTCTTAGTCATTCCCGAAAGTTCTATCTTGGCTTTTTCCGCCGCTTCTTTAAGTCTCTGCATAGCGAGTTTATCGCCCGAAAGGTCTATGCCTTCTTTTGCTTTGAATTCGGATACGAGATAATCCATTATTCTCTTATCGAAGTCGTCGCCGCCGAGCATGCAGTTACCGTTTGTAGCAAGAACTTCGAAAACACCGTCGCCTATTTCCATTATCGATACGTCGAACGTGCCGCCGCCGAGGTCGTAAATAATAACTTTCTGCGATTTTCCTTCTTTGTCAAGTCCGTATGAAAGCGCTGCCGCGGTAGGTTCGTTTATTATCCTTAAAACGTTAAGGCCGGCTATCTTACCTGCGTCTTTTGTTGCCTGACGCTGACTGTCCGAAAAATATGCAGGACAGGTTATTACCGCGTCGGTTACAGTGCCGCCGAGATATGCTTCCGCGTCTTTTTTAAGTTTAGTAAGAATCATTGCGGATATTTCCTGAGGTGTGTAACTCTTTCCGTCTATCGTTACTTTGTAATCAGATCCCATATGTCTTTTGATCGACGAAACCGTTCTTTCCGGGTTAGATACCGCCTGACGTTTTGCTACCTGTCCGACAAGTCTTTCCCCGTCCTTCTGAAACGCTACTACCGAAGGGGTTGTTCTTGATCCCTCAGCGTTCGCTATAACTACCGGCTCACCGTTTTCCATCACTGCAACACACGAATTGGTCGTGCCCAAATCTATACCTATTGTTTTCATAATTATTATCTCCTTTATTTATTTTATATATTTTTTATTTCCGTTGAGGACTGTATGTCCTTGCCGTTAATGTTTCAGTTTGTTTAATTTAATGTTTATAATGTTTGTTCGGGTAAATTCCCAATTAAATTATCTTATAAGTTTTATCGATAACCGATTACATGCTACCCTATTACGCTGACTTTTGCGTATCTTATTATCTTGTCTTTAAGTTTATATCCTTTCTGGAATACCTGTTTTACCGTATCGTTTTCTTCGCCCTCCGTCTTATCGACCCGCATTACCGCTTCGGCTATATTCGGATCAAACTTTTCTCCTTCGGGATTTATCTCAACAACTTCGAGCGACGCCAAAGTTTCGTCAAACTTTCTTTTTAAAAGTCTGATTCCCTCCGCGGTACCCTCGTCTGAGATCATACCGAGCGCAGCGTCAAGGTTATCTCCGATTGAAAGAATCTTCAATATGACATCTGCTTTTCCTTCATTAAAAGCGTCCTGCCAAAGACGCGCGTTTCTTTTCTTGTAATTATCGAACTCCGCTACGCTCCTCATCCATTTGTCTTTATATTCATCTGCCTGAGCCTTGCATGTTTCAAGTTCTTTTTTTAAAGATTCATAAGTCTTTGAACTTTTTGTGCTTTCAGTTTTCTCTTCCGCTTTTTCCTCTGTTTCGGTTTTCTTTTTTTCCGACATATTTACTTCCCTTTATTTTTATTGTTATTGTTTAGTATATCTTCCAGAATTTTTCCGACCCCTTCCAGCACGGATACCACTTTCTGATAATCCATTCTCAAAGGTCCTATAACTCCGTATGTGCCTATATTTACGCCTCCCGCAGAATAACTCGCCGTAACAAGCGAGCAGTCCTCCGGCATGTCTTTTCCTTCTTCTCCGCCTATTTTGATATTAATTTCTATATTATCGTTCCTTTCGGAAAGAAGTCCCGCAAGTTTATCTTTACTGGTTACTACCGATAAAAAATTCTTGACTTTCTCCGCGTCGCTGTATTCGGGATGCCGTAAAATTTTACCTTCTCCCTCCATTATCACGTCCGCGCTGTCGCCGTGCAGATAATCTTCTATCGCCCCCATTACGCTGTTAAAAATATCTCGGTAACCGTCAAATTCTTCGCTGATCTTTTCCCCAAGCCCTATTATCTCGCCGAATTCTTTTCCGACTAACAGCCTTTGCAATATCCCGCTTGCCTCCGCTATCTGCCCGTCCGTCATACTCGTTGGGATATCGATAAATTTATCTCTTATAAGAGTGTTTTCGGTAACTATCAGCAATAACGCCTGATTGGGCTTGTATCTGAATATATCTATCTTTCTGATTACGTTTTTCTCGCTGTGAGTAGTATATGCTACCGACGTGTAATCGGTAAGTTCGCTTATGACTTTAACCGCGTTCTGCACCACAGTTTCAAGATTATCCGCATGGCTTTTGAACGCGCCTTTTATAAAGCCCAGTTCCTTCGCCGTCAACTTACCTTTATCCATAAGTTCGGTAACGTAAAGTTTGTACGCCTCTGTCGACGGAACTCTTCCGCTGCTTGTATGCGGCTGGGTAAGATATCCCAACTCTTCGAGTTGCGCAAGTTCGCTCCTCACAGTAGCCGAACTTATCTCCGTCATGTACTTTTCGGTTATACTCTTACTGGAAACGGGCTGTGCGGTAGATATATAATCGTCTACCACCAGTTGTAAAATCTTTCTCTTTCTCTCGGAAAGTTTCATCCCATCACCTCTTGGCAAATTGAAAAGTTCTCTGTTAGCACTCTTTGCCGTCAACTGCTAACTTTGAACATATTTTACACTTATTATGTATCTTTGTCAAGAGTTTTACGCAAAGATTTTATATTTTTTTTAAAAGTACAAAACCCTCCTTATTTTACAGAGGGTTTTGAGAAATTTTTTCAGAAATTCATAAATTTTTTTACGCTTAAATATTATGATTCAGCGCATATTAAATCCGGCAATCCCGATAAAGGTAAATTAAAAAAGTCCTTTATTTGCCGAATAGTATGTCTTTAATTTCATTTGCCTGTGAAAAATCCTTATATTTTATATAAACCTTAAAATATGCGCTCGTCCTGTCCGGAAGAATAATATCAAATCCGCCGAAAGGAACGACTGCGACATCTATATTCTTATCTTGCAGGTTTGATTTTAAAATAAATAAATCCCCCCTGCAGAATAAGCCGAAATAGCAAAAATCGTTATCGTTTACTTCCCGCAGATTTTCATTGCCGCAATTTTCACACTTCTTTTTTTCTGATAAAAGATTACATTTTTCACAAAACAGCATTTCCCGTTATCCTTATAATAATTAGCAAAAATAGCAAAAAGCAATATTACAATAAAAATATATAAAATATAAAACACATAAAAAATATAAATTATCTAACTGCCAATACTATGTTTTAATTTTAAAATCTCTGACTGACGGAATTCAAAAAATGTACTGTCTCAATTTAAGCAATTTATTTTCTCACCGCACCGTTTCCGCTTATATCGTGAATATAATATTTTGTAGTAACGAGCGCTTTTAATCCCATCGGACCTCTAGCGTGAAGTTTCTGCGTGCTTATACCTATTTCCGCCCCCAGACCGAAAACAAAACCGTCCGTAAAACGAGTGGACGCGTTTACGTAAACTGCGGCGGAATCAATCATGTCGAGAAATTTCTGCGCATTTTCGTTGTTTTCCGTTATAATCGATTCCGAATGAGCGGTAGAATGTTCGTTTATATGTAAAATAGCCTCGTCAATACTGTCAACAGTCTTTACCGAAATTATCGCGTCGCCGTATTCGGTATAAAAATCTTCCTCAGTTGCTTTCGCGGCGTCGGGCAGAACTTCAAGCGCGCGCTCGTCGCAGCGTATTTCCACATTTTTTGTTCTTAAAAGTGCGGCTATCTTAGGAAGCGCTTTTTTAAGAATTTTTGAATGTATAACAAGCGATTCGCACGTATTGCAGGTACTTAGTCTCTGAGTTTTGGCATTGAATATCACTTTTGCCGCCATATCGATATCCGCAAACTCGTCCACGTATACGTGGCAATTACCCGTGCCGGTTTCAATAATCGGTATTGTCGAATTTTCAAGCGCCGAGTTAATAAGCGACGCACTGCCGCGGGGAATCAGAAGATCAACGTATTTTTTAAGTCTCATAAAATCCACTGTCGTTTCTCTCGACGTATCTTCTATTACCGTAACCGCATTGGGGTCGGCGCCGTATCTTTCGAGCACTTTTCGAATAACCTTAACTATTGCAACGTTTGAATTAATAGCGTCGCTTCCGCCTTTGAGGACGACCGCGTTCTTAGTTTTAAAACACAACGCAAACGCATCTGCCGTTACGTTCGGGCGCGCTTCGTAAATGATGCCGATAACGCCGAAAGGCACTGTCTTCTGCTCTACCGATATTCCCTGCTCATTGTTTATATATGAATATATTGTTTTATCAAGCGGACTTTCGAGCGCGGCTACCTTCTCCACGCCCTCTGCCATACCGTTTATTACCTTGTCGCTCAGAAGGAGCCTGTCTATAAACTGCGCAGTTCTGCCGCTTTTTTTTGCGTTCTCTACGTCAACCGCATTCTCTTTTTTCAAGGTTTCGGCATTTTCTTTAAGAGCGGCCGCAACAGCATGCAAAATTTCGTTTACTTTCTCTTCTTTAACTTTCACTAACGATGACGCCGCCGCTTTTGCTTTTTTACCTATCGAAATTAAATCAGTCATTTGTTTTTTACCGCCTTTATGCCGAAAATCTTTTTCAGTTTGTTTTTTACTCTCAATCTTAAATAAAAAAACTTTACGCGACGCTTTCTCCTTTTTTCGTTTGCGTACAGTTTTATAACTTCTTTTTTATACTTTGCGTTTTTACAGTCAATGTATTTTTTACCTCTGTAAAAGCCTTCCATAACGCCGAAAACACAATCTTCACTGACCTTTTCCAAACTGAACTGACTGTCTCCGCACATTATGTATCCGTCGTCCGTAACGCTCATCACCCTGTGAAGGACAAACGTCCCCCCGGCGCGCTCGTAAAGAGCAACGTCAAATTTTTTGAGCCTGCAAGTTTTTTTTACAACCACTACCGATTGATGATGATTTTTAAGCGTCGGCCACATGCTGTTGCCGCTCGGTACAAATCCTATTACTTCGTTCTTTTCGAGTTCCGTCCTGTAATCGCTTTTTTCCATGTTTTTATTATACTATAATATAACACCTTTGTCCATAAAATTTTTGTATTTTATTTGCTTCGTTTTTAATTCATACTATATTTGTGCAATATCTATGCATTAAAATTCAAACTGTTTAATATTTGATCTTGTAATTTTTTATAAAAAGTGCTATTATAATATAAATTAGTAAATTTCATATTTATTTATGTAATTTATTTATTATTTTTTTATTGGATTTAAAAGGGGTGCTACCGTGAAAAGAAAATTATCGATGTTTCTTGTTTTAATCCTTATATTCTCATCTTTTACGGCGTGTTCTTCAATAAATTTTATTTCACCCGACGTCTCAAAAGGCAACGTCGCGCCTTTTAATTATACTTATACCCTTACCCAAAGCGATGTGGATAAGTGTAGCGATATGCTAAATATAATGATAAAATATAAAGACGATATGTCGTCTGAATACTTTATCAATGCCCGAAATGAATGGAACCGTCTCTATGCTCACGTTGTAGGTCAGATGCAGATAGCAAGTATGCTTTATGACGCCAACCGCGGAAATCTGATCTTGAAAAACAACTACACATTCGCGTCTTCCGCTCAATCTGCTCTTGCTTCCGATTACGACGAGGCTTTCGGCGAATATTCAATTAACCGCGAGCAGATAGAAGAGATTGAAGCCGATAACTTCCAGATAACTCTTGAATACAACTCGCTTTCAGACACCGACAAACAATTTAAAGACAAAGTTGTTTCGCTTTACTCACGTTTTGCCGATAACAATAACCGCCTTGCGCGTCTTTATAATTATAACAACTATATTGAATATGCTTATGCTGAAATTTATAATCGCGACTACAATCCTTCCGATATAGCACAGGTAAGATCAGTTATAAAACAAGAAATATACGACTATTTTATTAACGCATACAACAATCTTACCTATGCTTATTCCGCGCTTTCCAAAAAAGACATCGATACAATACAGAATATAGTTTACAATCCTTTTTATTCTCTTAGTACAGACTATCTTTCGCAATATCTTAAAAGCCTTCCGCCGAAGGATTTTGCGGTTATGAACAGTATGCTGACGTACGGCACGGCTCTCTTTGCAGACGGAGAAAATGCATATCCCGGAGCATATACCTGGTATGTAGACGAATATCGGATTCCTTTCACCTATTTCGGGCCGGACTATTCGGGTTTATTTACGGTAGTTCACGAAATGGGTCATTTTTATAACGATTTCATAAACGACGGCGCCGACGGGTCTTATGACCTTTTTGAAACCCATTCTCAGGGCAATGAAGTTATGATGCTTTCATATCTTCAAAACGTTTTACCTTCGAACGTCTATCATGCTTTAAAATGGGAAAAAATTACGGATTTTGCATCTACGCTTCTTCTTTCAAATATTATAGACGAATTCGAAAATTACGTTTACGGTAATTTCTCTTCCGATATGAATTATGTTCAGATAATGGACGATATTATATCGTCATACGGCCCTGACATAAGCGACTATCTTATAGAACCGGAAAATTACTGGTTATATGTAGTTATTCCTTCGCCTTGCTATTATATAAGTTATGCCGTTTCGCTCGTTCCCGTACTTGACCTCTATATTCTTTCGCAATCAGACATTTACGGCACTGCCGACTTTTACGACGCTTTTGAAAAATATTCTTATCTGATTAAAGGCGGCGAGGCAAATTTCCTTGACAGACTCGAAGGCGCGGGACTCAGAAGTCCGCTCGAAGCCGATAATTACGAATATATCTTCAATGTCGCAATTTGAACGCTTAAACCAAGTAGGATTTTTTAATTTACGTTTAATCTCTTAATGTAAAAACAATATTTTATCAACTTTTATCAATATTTTATATTTATTATTTATAATTACTATATTTTTTATAAATTTCATATAAGGAGTGTGTATGATTTCCAATTCAAAAGATTTCAAAATCAAAGGAATTTCCGTTCTTAATCCGGTTGACGTCGAAAAGGACTATCTTGACTTTACCGTTCGATATGCGATAGAAAAAGAATTCAATCATTTTCAGTTGATCGGCCCTATCCATCACCCCGTAAAAGGCAATATCGACGGAATGACTTTATATAAAAAATATAAAGTATTCAATTCCGAAAAAGATAAAAAATACATAAAAAACTGTCTTGAATGGGTTAACCCCGCGCTTGAAAAACTTAAAGCCGCTAAAATTAAATCTTATATGTGGCACCATGAACTAGAAATTCCCGCAGACTTCGGAAGTCGCTACCCCCAAATTGTCAACGAACACGGTGAAATTGAAATTACATGTCCTGAAATAAAGGATTTTCTCGAAAATAAAATTTCCGATTTCTTTGACGCTTACCCTTGCTTTGACGGTATTATTCTTACTCTTCACGAAACAAGAGTACCGCTTCTTAAACTGAAACATCAAAAACTCGGAAAAATCGAAAGAGTTAAATATATAACGGCAATACTTCATGACACATGCAAAAAACTAGGCAAAGAACTGATTGTAAGACCTTTTGCAAGTCTTGAAGAAGACAATATTTTGATGCTTAAAGCGTTTGAAGAAATTTCTCCCGATATGGTAGTTATGGAAAAGTGGACTCAATTCGATTGGAGTCTAACTATGCCCGATAACCCATTCTTAAAACAGATAAAAAACAATCCCCTTTTAATAGAATCGGACGTTTTCGGTGAATATTTCGGAAAAGGACGTCTGCCCATAATGCTTGACGAACATATAAAACATAAGTTCGAATATTGCAACTCTCTTTCTCCCGTCGGTTACGTCGCCAGAATAGACAGAGCGGGTCGAAGTCCGTTCGGAGATGTTAACGAAGTTAATCTTGAAGTAAACGACGCTCTGACTCACGGAAAAGACGCAGACAAAGCCGCTTCGGATTTTTTCAAAAATAAATATCCACTTTGTCCGCAAGAAATGTACGGGATTATGTCTATGACCGAAAGCATTTTAAAACGTACAATATATCTTAAAGGTTATTATTACAGTCAGCAGAGCATGTTCCCTACCCTTAACCACTGTAAAAACCATTTCTATTTCGAAATGATGAAAGATAACTTCGATATCTGCTCGGGAGAATGGTTTATTCCCGAAAATTGGAATCGCGGAAGCATGCAAAGCGTATTTGAAGAAAAAGAAAGCGCGGTAAAAGACGCTAAGTTTGCTCTTGATAAATTATTAAGCCTCAAAGAAAAAATCGTACCCGAGGAATTTAATAAACTTACGGTTAAATTCAAAAATCTTCTTTATACAACTAAAATTTGGAAAGCGCTTACTTTCGTATTTTATAACTATGTAAATTATTTTGAACATCTCGAAAATAACGATAAAAAGAGTAAGTATCTTGACGGATATAAAAATGCTTTAAGTGAATTATCCGCTTTAAGAGAAACCGCTATTGAAGATTTGCATGACGACTTTTATTGTATGGCAGGCGACAGCATGGGCGGAAGTTCAAAATTCGATTATATTGATTCATTTATTAAAGAAATGAACGAAAATTTTGAAGCGGAAAACAAAGCGTTTGCAGAGTTAAAAAAGAAAAATCTTACCGACTTTATCGTTTGCGGCAGCGCCGACGAAGGACACAAGATAAAAAAAGAAGTAAATTTCAGCGACACGCTTATTTATAACGGAGAGCCTTGCAGAATCTGCGGCAACTTAAAAGGCGCCGATTGGAGCACTGTTAAAGCACACGGTTGGTTCGGATACGAACTGAAAATCAAGCCCGACGCTTACAATACATTAAACTTTACCGTGGGTAGTCTTGACGGGAAAATAGATATGACAATTAACATCGAAGGAACTATAATCCGGATAAACGAAAAATGTAAAGGCAAGAAAACCGTTCCTTTTGTCCTTTTGCCCTCAAAAAAAGACCGCATTTATGTCCGTTTCGACAGGTTGACTGAGCATACCCCCCTCGTTTACACTGTTGAAGTATTATAATTAAAATTTTATATTCAATTTTATTTATATTTAATTTTTATTTAAATTTTATATTAAAAGAAATTTATTTTGCTATGTAAAATGAATATTATAAGGTTTATATAAGAAAAAAAATCTATAAAATAAAATTAGGGCTATAAAATCAATATGCTCGGCAAAGGATTTCATAAATCCTTTGCCGAGCATATTTCAATAATATTATTCTACAAATTGAAAAACCATTTAAACGAATTTTACTTATATTTATAATACTTATATTTATAATTTTACAGTTATAACAAATATAATTGAATAACACAATCAATACAACATTAAATAATTTATAAAATTAAATTTTGTTATTTTGTTATATTTATGTTTGGATTTTCTTAAACACTTTATTTTCGATGAAAGGCTTTATTTATCTCTTTTTTCTTCTATCTGAGCGCGATATTTTTTCCCGACGCGCGTAGGATTTCCGATAAGAGTACCTCGGCTAATCGCGTCAATACCGAATTTATCGCGTATATAATCCACAACCTTATCCCTGCTTTTTGCTTTTTCGTTCATTTCTCCTTCCGAAAAAAAACTGCGTTGGACGGCTCCGCCGCGAACTATATCGCTTAAACTTACTCCTATAAGCCTTATCGGCTTAATTCCGTTCCAAAGTTCGGAAAAAAGACTCTTTGATACATTGAATATTTCATCGGTAACATCTGTCGGTTCACTCAATTTCCTCTGATGCGATTTATTTTTAAAATCATTGAATCTTATTGTAACGCCTATGCAATACGCTTCTGCTTTATCCGCACGCATACGCTGAGAAACACTGTCGCACAGGGCAAGAATTATTTTTTCACCCTCTTCTTTTTCAATAACGTCTTTTTCGAGAGTAACCGAAACGCTGTAACATTTTGCGTCCTCGGGTTCGGAAAGTACGGGAGAAAAATCTATACCGTTTGCATAATCGTGTATTTGCTTACCCGGTTTATCCCCTATAAGACGTTGAACTTTATTTAAATCTGCAACGGCGAGATCCCCGACGGTCTTTATATTTGCCGCCGTAAGTCTTTCGGCAGTTGACCAGCCTACGGAAAAAAGTTCTCCGACCGATAAAGGCCACAATTTACTCTTTAATTCATTCAAAAACAGTGTATGAACTTTGTCGGGTTTCGTAAAATCGCTCGCCGTCTTTGCAAGAAGTTTGTTTTCTCCTATGCCTACGTTTACCGTAAACCCCAGACTTTGTTTTATTTCATCTTTCAGTTTATAGGCGGCCTCCTCAATATCCGGAAAAATCTTTTCCATACCCGTCATATCCATAAAACATTCGTCAATAGAATATTTTTCGACAACAGGCGAATACTTTTCACATATGCTCATAAATGCGTGAGAGTTTTTTACATAAAGAGCGAAATCAGGTTTGAAAACTTTAAGAGACGGACATTTTTTTAACGCTGCGGCAACCGGTTCGCCTGTTCTTACCCCGAAACTTTTTGCGGGTATGGATTTAGCAAGAATAACACCGGTCCGCTTATCCCTGTCTCCGCCTATCGCGGAAGGTATCAAGCGAATATCTTCCTCACCTTCGGATAATCTTCTTACCGCCTCCCAGGAAAGAAAAGCGCTGTTTACGTCTACATGAAAAATAATTCTTTTCAATCTTTCTCCTCCCCGAAAAGCAATTTTTCTTTCAGACAGTTAAGACTCTTATCATACTGCGACTGACTTATCGCTCCGTGCGATAAAAATGTATCGAGCAATTCTTTCTGTTTATAATAAAGTTGTCTTTTCTTCTCAATATCACTCGCCATAATATTTTTACCGTCAAAATTTGCCATTCTCGTACCTCGGTTTATCCGCTATAATCAGATAGTCTTAATAAAAATATATTTCTGAAATATTTTACATCGTTTACAAAAAGTTGTCAACAGATAAAATTTTTCATATTATTGAAAAACACCGAATTTTTTATAAAGACTTTATCTTTTATCAGAGCGTCTGAATGAGAAAAAAGAATAAAAATTAAATGCAACAGGTTGCTTTTATTTTTCCTGTCGCATTTAATTAAGAATTTTATTTTTTATGATTTTGCATTATTTGGTTGTTTTTCTGAAAAATTATTTTATATTAAATTTAAGAATCATCAGTAATATTCTGATTAAATTTTATTTTAAGAAAAATATTTAACACTAAAAAAACCAAATTATTTTGATAGCGCAACCTGTTTCATTATATATCTTGCGACATATACCCCGCTTGCCGAAGCGTGAGACAGCGAGTGAGTTACCCCGCTTCCGTCGCCTATAACGAACATGCCTTTATTTACGGTTTCGAGATTATTATCCGTTTCAACTTCCATATTATAAAACTTCACCTCAACTCCGTATAAAAGCGTGTCGTCGTTTGCAGTACCCGGTGCCACTTTATCAAGAGCGTATATCATTTCTATTATTCCGTCGAGTATACGTTTCGGAAGTACAAGACTCAAATCTCCGGGAGTTGCTTTGAGCGTAGGAATTACGGTTCCTTCTTCAATTCTTTTTTCCGTACTTCTCCTGCCGCGTACCAAATCTCCGAAACGCTGTACGATGACGCCGCCCCCGAGCATATTTGAAAGTCTTGCTATACTTTCTCCGTAACCGTTACTGTCTTTGAACGGTTCGGAAAAATGTTTTGATACCAAAAGTGCGAAATTCGTATTTCCCGTCTTCTTTTCTTCGCTCTCAAAACTATGTCCGTTTACAGTTACTATACCGTTTGTATTTTCGGTAACAACTATTCCTCTCGGATTCATACAGAATGTGCGGACGTTGTCTTCGAATTTTTCCGTCCTGTAAACTATTTTACTTTCATATAACTCATCGGTAAGATGCTCGAATATATGCGCGTCAAGTTCCACCCTTACACCTATGTCCACTCTGCTTGATGTAGTGGGAATATTAAGTTCATGACTGATTTTTTCCATCCATTTACTTCCGCTGCGCCCTACGGAAACTATACAGTAACGCGAAGAATATTCTTTATCGGCGTTTACAATAAAGCCGTCATCTGTCTTTTTTATCTCTTTAACAGGCGTGTTAAAATAAAAATCCACTTTTTCTTTCAGTTCGTTATAAAGGTTTTCAAGCACCTTATAGTTTATATCGGTACCCAGATGACGGACGCTCGCATTTAAAAGTTTGAGTTTGTTCTGCATGCAGATTTTATTGAATTTAGAGCCCGAGGTAGAATACAATTTTGTTCCTTCACCGCCATGCCTTACATTAATTCCGTCAACATATTTCATCAGTTCAAGGGCGGTTTCACGACCGATGTGCTCGTAAAGACTGCCTCCGAAGTCATTAGTTATGTTATATTTACCGTCTGAAAATGCGCCTGCCCCGCCAAAACCCGACATTATGGAACCTGTTTTACAGTTAATACAATTCTTTACTTTTTTCCCGTCTATTGTACATTTTCTTTTACTCAGTTCATTTCCCGCCTCAAAAACCGCAACTTTCAGTCCGCTGTCTTTAAGTTCGAATGCCGAAAATATACCTCCGGGACCCGCGCCTATAATTATTACGTCGTAATCTTTATTCATGGTTTCCTCCTTCTCCGTCCGAAGATTAGTTTTTCAAAATCCTCATACAGTCTTAAAGATAAATATCATAAAATATTTACTCTGCTTGCGGCTATATATATAAAACTTATCTATTATAAATCGTCTGAATGTTTCTTTTAATCCTGCGATATTATATCACCCGAATACCTTTTTGTCAATGTCGGGCAATATTTATTAATAAACCGAACGTCTATACCAATAAATATACCTTTATTATTATACTCTTTATTTCTTAAAAT
>CALWBJ010000036.1 GCA_944376035.1 uncultured Clostridia bacterium
AGACGGACAGATAAACGATAATTCCACCGTTATAAAAATGCGAGTCGGGGAAAATTACAGCGTGATGTTTTTAAACGACATAGCGGTCGCGAGCGGGAACAGGCTTGTGGAAACATATTCCGATAACCCCGAGATACTTAAAGCGGACGTTGTGCAGATGTCTCATCACGGTCAGAGCGGTGCGGACAAAAACGTTTACGACGCGATAGGCGCCCCCGTACATTTGTGGCCGACTCCTTTATGGGTATGGAATAATCCCGCTTATCCCATAGACAAGGTGCGCGAATGGGTAGGAGCGACGGCGGAGGCGGATAATAACAATCTCGTAGCCTGCCTTTATGAAAATTATCCCGCGGACCCGACCAAAGTTTCCGACTGGGCGGGAGTGATAGGCGGTATGAGCATGCAACTTCCCTACCTGCCCTACGATTTCATGATGAACGAGGGAGCGGGGGTGCGTTTAAGCGAAGGCTCGGACGGAATAAGATTTTCTGCGACTCTTTCATCCTACGACCCGCAAGCCGAATACGGTTTTGTGATAGTGCCCGCAAGATACATAACCGATAACAATATTACGTCCGATTACGTTCAGAGGCTTACGGAAATTTACGGAGCGGACGGAATAATAAAACTCAATTCTCTTCCGTATCAGACGGGCGCGTTTTACCGCATAAACGGCAGTATCGCGAATATAAGGTATGAGAACATAAATTTAGAGTATACGGGTATAGCATACGAATATAAAGACGGAGTTTATACTTATGCCGAGTATGAAACCTTGGAAAGCATTTCGAGAAGCGTTCCCTTAGTTGCGGCAAAGGCGTTAAACGAATACCATTATTACGGTAATCCCGAAGGCTATACTGAGGAAAACGTAAGCGTGCTCGAATCGTTCATAAATAAATCGGTCAACGCTAAGAACGGCGCGGCGGAAGACGCGCAGCCGCAGGTTGTTTTCGGGTTTGATAACCAATCTGTCGAGATAATTCTTGGTCAGTCCGAAACGCTTTCAATAAGTTCAAATCTTCCCGACGCGGGTATAATATGGGAGAGCGACAATCCCGATTCGGTAACGGTTAAAGACGGTACGGTAACTGCAATAGGTCAGGGGCAAGCGACGGTCAGCGCAAAGTGCGCCGGTTACAGCGCGTCCGTAACGGTAAAGGTGGCTGAAATTCCGCTTGAAGACGGATATCTTGCGCAGTTTGACAGCGCGGCTTATGAAAGTCTTGTAACCAAAAGCACTTATCCCGACGAGGTAAGACAGGCGGAAAGCATAGATGCCGAATGGCTTTCGGAATACGAGGGCGAAACAGGTGTTCTGAAAGTAACGAGCGTAAACAATAACGTTTTCGGGTCTACGGGTATAGGCGACATAAGCCTTATTCTTCCGAAAGCGTGCGAAAGCGGTCTGACGTTAAAGGTAATGGTGGGAAGCGAGACGACCGCGACGACGGTAAGGTTCCTTATTCCCGGTACACAGTCGGGTCTTGGCGCGCCCGAAACCGACCTTAAAACAGGGGTAACCGAAAATCCCGAGGGTTGGGTATTAAGATATCTCGATTACAACGGCGCGGGCGCGATAGTAAAAGACAGGATAGAAATCATGTTGCAGGGCGGCGCGGCAGGCGGAGCCAACGTACTGTATTTTGCTTTCGTAATGGAAGGCAATAAGGTTTCCGACCTTGAAAATGCCGAAGCCATAAAAGAAGAAGCGGCGACGCTTGAAGAAGGCTATCTTGCGGATTTTGACGCCGAGGTGTATAAAAATCTTGTTTCGCTCGGTACGGCGCAGGGTGCTCACAGTCTTCAGACAGCGCTTCATGAAAATTTCATGGGCGAAACTAACGTGCTCGAAGCATCGTTCAATTCGGGCGGATATATTTCTTCTGACTCGACGAGTTACGGAGCCTTCCCCGTAGTCCATTTAATACTTCCCAAAGAGTATACGAACGGATACACGATAAAATATATGATTCACGGTTACGACTTCAATGAAGCGGGAGATTTCTCATTCTGTGAGTCGGGTACGGTGACTCCCGTAAAGACTTACAGAAAGGGCGGTATAGAAAACGACGTGTGGAATACCGATTACGTAAGCGGCGCGGGCAATACCGTTTCGATTAGATGTTACAGCCACAGAGGCAGTACCGACTTAAAGATATATTTTGCTTTTGTTAAAGACGGAGATAAAACCGCCGACGAAGGGCTTTTACAGGCGCTTGAAAATGAGGCTGCAACTTTAGAGGAAGGATATCTTGCCGACTTCGACAACGCGGTTTACGAAGATTTTGTTCTGCCTTCGCCATATAATCCCGACTACCGTCCCGAATCGCTTTCCGCGGAATATTTAAGCGAATACGGCGGAGAAAACAACGTTCTCAAAATAACTTCGGTAAATAATTCTTTTGCGGGGTGTTTCAGCGATTTTGTCGTAAAACTTCCGAAAGCAATAAACCAATCAGAAGGCTTTACGATTAGATACATGATTGAATCGACGGGCTCGGACATGTGCGTTCTGCTATCGACAAACGCCAATCATCAGGGGCTTAAAACACTGTACGACGGGGGACAAAATCAGACGGGAGAATGGAAGAGCGTTTATATCACTAATCCTTACTCATACGTTATGAAAAGTTTAAACGAACTGTTCTTTACTTTCTGGGGCAACGCGGGCGCTGAAAACGTAATTTATATATCTTTTGTGGCAGAGGGAGACGCAACTCAATGGTAAAAAAAAGCATTAACGAACTTTTCGGAAATAATGCGGAACTTAAAATTTTTGCGGACTGTCCCGCAAAACCCGAAGACTTTTATATGGACGCATACATTGCGGCAGGATTTAATTATTATATCATGACAGAGGATTATGTCCCGTTTTTAAATAAAGAAAAAAACGGGATAAATCCCGATTATCTTGAAGCGCTTGAATACCTTAAAAGAAAAGGGCTTAAAGTGCTTATAAGAAATCACGGTAACAAGCCTGACTATTTAAAGTATGCCTTAAACCCGGTATCAGGGCTTTCGGACGGATATCCCGAATATTTTAATAATGCCGGTAAAAGCCTTCAAGGCTTAGCGGACGGATATTATATGTGCGACGAACCTTCCGACAGTTATGTGGAATGGTATAATCCCGCATACTCCGCATATCTTGACCAACTGACGGGGCTTGTCGAATGGTATAATAAATACGGACAAAAAACTTATTTTCACATAAACCTTTTACAGAGTTACGGGGTGGAAATGGTCCACGGGGGCAGCGTTTCGTTTGAAAAGTACGTTGATGACTTCATCGATAAAATTCTTAAAAAAGTCAACGGACCGAAAAGTCTTTCGAGCGATTATTATCCGCTTGCGGCAAAAGGCGGAAAGAATTTTCTCAAAGAAGGATTCCTTTACGACTGTATGACCATAGCGACCAAAGCCAAAAGGCTTATCGAAGAAGGTCACGACGTTTACATAAACTACTGTTTGCAGGCGTTTTATCCTAACGAGGGACTATTTATAAGAGACCTTAACGCTTATGAGGATTTTTCTTTCCAGACGAACGTTTCGCTGTGTCTTGGAGCAAAAACATTCGAGTGGTATGAATGGTCGTACGGAAAAGCGGGAATTTCGCAGGGAGAGAAATATAAGTTTGTAAAAAAAGCCAACGGCGAGGCGCAAAAATTATATAAGGCGTTGTCGCTTTTCAAGTGGAACGGAGCAATGACCTTCGAGGGCAGTGAATATTCATGTTCCGAAAACGCATTCGGACTGATTAAAGATATGGAGATGAAAGAGTTTTCCGTTCTTAAAAAAGTTCAGTGTTCGGCAGACACGCTTGTAAGCGAATTCCATGACGAGGGTGATTACGCGTATATGGCTGTAAACTATACCGAGCCGTCGGCAAAAAAGAGCGATACAATTGAATTTACTTTTGACGGATTTGAACAAGCGATAGTTTATATTGAAGATAAACCCGAGAAAGTAAAATTTGACGGCGGAAAATATATTGTAACGCTAAAACCGGGGCAGGCGGTATTCGTTTATCCGCTTTAATAATCACTACAATAAGGTTTTCAATAAAACCATCAAAGACAGGGAAAAAGAAGGGTAAAAGCAACTCCGCCCGACGGCAAATTTTGCCGTCGGGCGGAGAAACATAATATTATAACGATTAAAAATTATTTTAACGTAGTTTATAAAACGGTTAGACTTAATAATAAATATTAAAAATCGGATATTAAAGTTTATTTGTGAATTTCCCTGAATTCTCGCGGCGTGTAGCCGAACTTCTTTTTGAAGGAAACGGTAAAATAGGGATAACTTTCAATACCAATCTGTTCGCATATATCCGATACGGTGTTGTTGGTAATCTGTAAGAGTGTTGCGGCATAGTCAAGGCGTACTTCCAAAAGATATTTTGACATACTCATATTCATATATTTTTTAAAAGTACGGCAGATATAACTTTTATCGTAATTTGTCTGTTCCAGAATTGCGCCGAGGCCTTTTTGCATAAGCGGGGGTATCTTGAAGCGTTGCAACATGTTTTTAAACCATGTAGGATACTTGTTGGTATCCGACTGCGGGCGGAATTCCGAAAGAAATACATTGATTAAATTTACGGTGAGAATATTGTAAAGCGCGGATCTGTAATCGGACTGCTCGTCGCCGGAAAAATATGACAGTTCGGTAAAACAGTTTTCGAACTCGGCTATTTTTTCCATGGATATTTTACTGCGGAGCGGTTCTCCGCGGCTGATGATTTTTTTAAAAAGTCCGCTGTCAATAAAATTACATGCCTTGACGAATTGATCCTCGCTTATTATAATATCTCTGTGAGCGCGCGGCGTATTATTTTCTCTTATAGAGCAGTGTTTATCGGATTTTCTGAGCAACACGGCGTCGCCGGCGGTAAGACGCTCTCTTTTCTGATTGTTTGAATTATGAACTATGTTTCCTTCGAGGATATAGAATATTTCAAAAAAATCGTGCGAGTGATAAGACCTGTCTTCATCGGTAAATGTCAATTTAGGGAATAAGGAAAGGGTAGACTTGGTCATATAATGCTTTAATAAAACAGTTTCCATATATAACCTCTTTTTTTAATTTTAATTATAAAAATTATTAAAAATCTTAAATTATTAAATTAAAAATTAAAATAATTAAGATTGATTTTAATTATAACATAAACAAAAATAAAATCAAAGAAAATAACAAAACAGTAAAGTCAATCAAAAGAATATTATACATAAAAAATTGCCTGTAATTTCCGGCCGGGGGCTTAAAACGGTATGATGATAACACTTTTATGTAACGGAATGAAAAACCCTTTGGGAGTAGATGAAAGAAAAATAAAACTCTCCGTACAAACTGAGGGTATTTTCGGTGTGGAAAAAATTGTTCTCATACTGGCTGAAAGGGATGAAGACCTTTACAATAGCGTCGCTGACAAAGTTTTCGAGACGCGGGATTATTCGGTCTATTTACCGAGCGAAGGCATGGAATGTATGAAAAGATACTTCTGGCGCGCGGAAATACATTGTAAGGATAAAATCTGCCGTTCGGAGATTGCTTATTTTGAAACAGGTCTTGACCGTAACGCTGTTTCAGGCAAATGGATTTCAGGGGAGTTTGACGGCAGAGTTTTGGAATTCATGCGTGCGTTTGACGCGGAAAAAGGACTTGTCGGGGCAAGACTCTATATCAGCGGACTCGGATTTTATAAGGCGTATGTAAACGGCAAAAAAACGGACGATAATTATTTTACGCCCCTTGTTACCGACTACGACGTGAGAAAAAATCTGAAAAACATTGATTATGACGAGGAAAATTTAGATAACGGCAAAAAAACCGTCTGCTATTATACTTACGATATAACAGAGCATCTGAAAGAGGGTAAAAATTTTCTTAACGTCATGCTCGGTACGGGATTTTACTGCAATACGGACAAACTTATTACCGACCCGAATTTTTCCTTCGGGACGCCCAAACTTTTTTTTTAAATTCATCTTGATTACGGCGATAAAAAAGAAATTATTATAAGCGACGAGCAAACGCTTTACAGAAATACCATATATAAATCACATCTTTACGGCGGCGACTATGCGGATTTTTCCTTAACGAGCGAAAATTACCGAAAAAGTACTTTTGCTATCCCGCCGCAAGGCAGACTTGTGTTCCCGAGGTGTGAAAGCGACGCCGTATTTAAAGAAATTTCACCCGTAAAGCGAATTGAAAGCGAAAACGGTCTGATACTGGACTTCGGAGAAAATCATTCGGGAGCGCTGAGAATGACCGTTAAAGGCAAGCGCGGAACGGGGCTCAAAATAAGATATTTCGAAGTCCTGAAAGGCAATAAACCCGATTTGGGGTCTTGCCGCTTTAACGCTTACGACCTTAAAACCAAAGAATACGTCTTTACCATTTATCAGGACAGCGAATATGTACTCAGCGGAGAAAAAGACGAGATAACACCGCTTTTCCACTGGAACTGTTACAGGTACGCGGAAATTATTGCCGAGTCGGAAATTGAGATATTTTACGTAAAATCATATTTTATTTGTTCCGATATAGTTAAAGACGGTGATTTTACATGTTCGGAGCCGCTTTATAACAAACTTTACGACGCATTTATTAGAACGCTCAGAGCAAATATGCATGCGGGCATGATAAGCGACTGTCCGCACAGAGAAAAACTGCCTTATACGGGAGACGGACAGGTTATTGCCGAATCGGTAATTTACAGTCTCGGCGCAGAAAACTTTTATAATAAATGGCTGGAAGACTTAATAAACTCGCAAGGTAAAAACGGATTTCTGCCGTATTCGGCGCCGTTTCTGGGCGGCGGAGGGGGATACTGGTGGAGTAACGCGCTTGCCGTTGTTTCTCTGCTCGTTTACGATTATTACGGGGATAAAGAGGCGCTTAAAAAAAGTTACGGTGCAATGAAAGATTATATTGCTTACCTTAATACGGCGCATGACGGTGATTATATAATTAAAAGAAGCGACGCTTCGTGGCTTTTAGGGGAATGGATTACTCCCGAAACAAATCTTGTAGACGTTAAGTTAATGAATACGCTCGCTTATTATTTTGCCGTAAGTGCTGTTTTAAGGACGGCATTGATACTCGGCGATGAAAAAGAGCAGATAAAAAGTTACGAAATGCTTTCAGAAAACATAAAGCGCGCCATAAACGAAAAGTTTTACGACCGCGAAAATGCCGTTTACGGAAAAGGCGTTCAGGGCGAAAGCGTAATACCTTGCGCGCTGGGAATTGCGGGAAAAAACAGAAAGAAAGTTCTTAAAAAGATTATTTCATATTATCAGAAAACCTTGCATCTGGATACGGGTATGATAATAACTCCGTTTTTGTTGCAACTGCTTACCGAAAACGGATATGCCGATCTTTGTCATGCGCTCATGACGGAAAAAGCCGAAAATACATATTATTCTATGTTAGAGGGAGAAACTACACTTTGCGAGACCAAAGGCAAGCGCTGGAACGGCGTTGAGGAGGACGAAATACAGTCCGAGCAGGTATCGCACTGTCACCCTGTGCTCGGTGAAGTTACGGCATGGCTGCATAAGCACGTAGCGGGGCTTGATTTATCGTTATCGCACAAAAAGAAGATAATTTTTGCGCCCAAACTCGTGTTTGAGGTTAAAAAGGCGAGCGCATATAAAAAGACGCCGAGCGGAGTGGCGGCGACAGAGTACGACAATTCAGACCGCCTGCAAGGGTTTAACATGAAAATTATTGTACCTGACGGATATGAGGCAGAAATACTTTTGCCGAAAAGTCTCGGAAAACTTTTTACCGATTGCGGCAAAAAGTTTAAACGCTGCCGTAAAGGCTATGTCCTGAACGTATCAGGAGGAACATACAATATTTATTCAAAAAAAACAAGATAAAAAATAAAAATGATTCTTTTAATTTTATAAAGAATAATGGTCGGATATAAAAAAGCGAATTTTAACTGCAAACATATAAATACTGATAAGTTTTTTAATCATAAGTTTAAATAATAAACAATAAGTAATAAATAGTTCAATTTTAAATTATATTCTAAGTGATTTTATGGAGGGTAAAAATGAAAATCAACATGGAGATTTCTTATCCGCGGGAAGCGGAGAAGGCTAAAAAAGAACACCGACCGCTACTTATTCCCGTGGGGACTATGGAGTATCACAGCAGTATATGTCCCTTCGGTTGCGACACGCTTGTGGCGAAGGGAATAGCGGATCTTGTTGCCGAAAAATCGGAAGGAGTGGTTTACCCGCCTATATGGTACGGAGTTGCAAGTTATGCGGTTGCGGGACCGGAAAAAAACACCGTACAAATCGATTGCGATAACTTTGAAAGATATATTTACGATATTTTAAAGTCGCTTTTTCTCGGCGGCTGGCGGAAAAATATTTATCTTCTTATTGCGCATCAGACCGAAGATTATATGCCCATGACCCTTGCGTGCATGAAAGCGGCGAAAAAACTCATAATGGAAACGCTCGAAAAGGAAAAGGGTTACGGCTGGTGGGGAAATCGTGAGAATAAAGATTTTTATGAGAATTTATCCGAAGAGGACAGCCCCTGGAACGCGATAAGGACAATAATGATTCCGTCTGAAAAAGTCAGGAAAAAGCACGGAGCCGATCACGCGGGCATATACGAATGTTCTATGCTTGAAAGTCTTTATCCCGGGAGTATTAAAATAGAAAGGCTCAAAGAGGCGGACGATTGGTTTGCGGAGAGCGCAATACGCTTTAACAAAGAATTAGGCGACGATATGGTCAAAATGACCGTTAGTGAAATTCTGGATATTATAAGAGGTTAAGTATGTACGAATACGAAAACAACTATGATTTTAAGGTAAACCTTTTAGGCGTACACAAAAAAGACGTCAGGGATTACAATATAAAACCGCGAAAGGACGAATACGTGTTTTCGGACGACGTTACTCTGGTATGCGGCATAAGCGACAGCGAAGTGGTATACGAGGCGGCGAAGGATTTTATCGACTATCTTTATGTATCTATGGGAATATCGGCGGCGCTTCGAAAAGAGAAAGCGGAGGGAAGGAAAGATATAATAATATCGTATGCCGATGACCTTACGACGGGCAACGGATATATGGGATACAGAATCACGGTAGGAGATAAGGGGATAAAGATAGAAGGGCACGACGAGCGCGGGATAGCGCAGGCGCTTTACTATATGGAAGATTTAATGAATATCAGAAAAGCCCCGTATCTGAAAAAAGGAGTAACGGAAAGGAAAGCGTTGTTTACTCCGAGAATAACGCAGTCGCCGTTCGGAATAAACGAGTATCCCGACGAGGCGTTCAGGCTGATAGCGCACAGAGGTTTGGACGCGATAGACTTATGGCTCCAAGACCCGTATACGGATAAACGGGGATATTATATCGACGTAAGACTGATTTGCGAAAGGGCGAAGAAATACGGAATAGACGTATACATACAACTGTATGCGGCGCACAGCGCGCATCCTGACGACGAGGGAGCGCAGGAGTTTTACGACAATCTTTACGGGAACCTGTTCAAGGTATGTCCGGATATAAAAGGGATAACGCTGATAGGCGAAGCCAATCAGTTTGCGAGCCGTGATCCTGCGGTAGGAAAAACGCCGTATGCTAAGAACTTTGAAGATAATATTCCGACGGGAAAAACCAGCCCGGGCTGGTGGCCGTGCAGGGATTATCCCGCATGGGTAAGCATGATAAAGAGAGCGGTGGAAAAGTACAGTAAGAAAGCGGAGATAGTTTTCTGTACCTACAACTGGGGTTATGCTCCCGAAGAAGAGAGAATCAGACTAATAAACAGCCTTCCGGACGGGATAGCGATAATGGCGACGTGGGATATGTTTCATAAGTATAAACTTGGAAACTCCACGGAAGACGTATGCGACTATACACTTTCATTCGAGGGACCGGGGGAATATTTCAAGAGCGAAGCGGCGGCGGCGAAAGCGAGAGGGCTTAAAGTATATTCGATATCCAACACACTCGGAAGGACGTGGGATTTCGGAGTAATACCGTACGAGCCAATGCCCGAACAGTGGATAAAACGCTATAAGGCGATGATAAGAGCAAATGAGGAATACGGACTTAAAGGACTGCTTGAAAACATACATTACGGATTTTACCCGTCTTTTATAGCGGACATAGAAAAGCAGGCGTTTTTCACGGAAGTAAAACCGCTTGAAGAAGTTTTAAGAGAGGTACTAATAAGAGATTACGGAGAGGAAAATCTAAAAAACGTAAAGCGGGCGACGGAAAATTTCAGCAGAGCGATAAGGCATTACGTTCCGACGAACGAAGACCAGTACGGCGCGTACAGGATAGGGCCTGCATATCCGCTGTGGTCGGGGATAATGGAGGGACTGCCTTCAACCATACCCGAACAGGGAAGGATGCCGTCATATCCGCACGCAATGTTCGGGAACGGGATATATTTCGGAGTGTACACGCCCGACACCGAGGGAAAGAACTCTTTACCGGGAGTGAGGATATTCGACGAGATAAAATCGACAAAAAAGATGCTTGAACTATTCGAAAAAGGAATAAAGAGCCTTGAAGAATGTGAAAAGAAAAATAAGGCGCTAACAGAACTTATCGATTTAGCGAAATTTATGAAAAACACGGTGATAACCGCACTGAATGTAAAAAGACATTACATATTAAAGCAGCGTCTTTCGGTATGCGGGACAAAAGAAAAAGCCGAGGAGATAATAAAGGAGATAGAAAAAATCGTACTTTCGGAAAGAGAAAACGTATTAGATACCATACCGTTAGTGAAAAGAAATTCCCGTTTAGGATGGGAGCCTAGCATGGAATATACCACGGACGAGAAAGGGCTTAAATGGAAGTTAAAACAGTTGGATTACGAATTGAAGGTAAAAATTCCCACTTACAGAAAGGCTAACAGACTGTGAAAGTTTTTAACTTCCGAAAGCAGGCAGAAAAAAAGTTTGTATAAAATAAAAGGTCGCTACGGGAATAATTAACATTTTTATCCGCATTATAATTATATAAACGGTCAGAGGTGAAAAATGAAAAAATTATTTATTTTGACGGCTTTTGTTTTAATGTTGTCGGCTTGTATGTTTACGATCGGCAGCGCTATGGCGGCGGAAGAGAATAATGTTCCCGCAACCGAATCTTACAGAATATGTGTTGCAGGCGTCGGAAAAATCTGCGTTAAAGCAGACAGCGCCGAACTCAGATTCGGTATACAGTGCAGAGAAAAACAGTTAGATGTGAGCAGAAAAGGCGCGATAAAAATCTACAACGACGTTCTGGAAAAGTTATCCGAGGCAGAGGGAGTACAGAAAGATTCGTCCGATATTATTTATATCAACACTTATCCCGTAAACGAGAACGGACTCAGCGCGTTTGAAACTAATATGGAATTTTTCATCAGAATAAAAGGGATAGACGGCTGCGAAAAGGTAATAGAGACGGCGACCAATAGCGGTATAACAAGATTTAACGGGATACAGTATATGTTGGAAAATCCTGACGCCGCTTATATAAAAGCGCTCGGTGAGGCAAAGAAAAATGCGCAAGAAAAAGTTAACGGACTTGAAAGCGGTATGGTTTTGCGTGAAATAATTGAAACCGGAGCGTGGCATTATTGCGAACCATGCTCGGAAGGAAATATAATAGTTGAAGCGAGAATAAACGCGGTCTATTCGAAATAATATTCAAATATTTTTATACCGCAAAAACAATATAAATATATTTATTTTTGATTTAATAGTAAGGCGTTTATCTGAATATTTAAAAAGGGGACATATAAATTATAAAAATGTCCCTTTTTTATATTGCAATAATATATTTGGGATATATAATATGATTATACGGTTATACATAAATATATAAAGTAAGCAAGTATAAAACAAGGCCCAAAGAAGACAATGAAGAGTATCTCAGAAACTGGCAAGTAACCTTTTTGAGACCTTATTTTGTTTATGCCCTGAGCACTGACGACGGAAAGACCTTTTCCGCTCCGAAAGTGTTGGAGTACGACCTTGACAGGGGTTTCTGCTACTGCGCTATTCACAGAACGGGCGACGGTGTGCTTACGGCATACTGTTCGGGCGGGTCAAAGGAAAAGTGTTGTCTTAACAGAATAACGATAAGGAAAATTAATCTTTCCGAACTCACAGAAAAATAAATTTATCGAGACGGTTTGACTTTTCAGGTGTTTTTGGAAAAATAAAACTCTTTAAAAACGCAAGCGGAACCGTTTATCAGGTAAGAATAATTTCGCCAAACAAAAAAATATATAAAACGGAAAATAAATTGATTTAAAAAACTGCCATGCTTAAAAAATCAGATATTTGCGCCATGCACGGCAAGATAAAAAATTATTGTGAAGAGAACCGAATTTTCGGCGTTATCCGCGTAACATTAAAGGACCGCATACTTTATGAGGGCAGTTTCGGTTATGCCGACATAAAAGAAAAAATCAAATTCGACCGCAGTTCAATGTTCACTCTTTATTCTTTATCGAAACCTTTTCTCGGGATAGGGATAATGAAACTTTACGATAGCGGCTTGATAGATTTAAACGCGCACCCGTCAAAATACCTGCCCGAGGCCGAGGGGTTTGATAAGGAAGTAAAAATAATACATATGCTGACTCATACGAGCGGACTTCCAGATTTCGAACAGAATGAAGAATTCAGAAAAAAGTACGCGCCGGGGACTAACGCAAAACTGAGAGAGCATACAAAACTTTTAACCGCATATCCGCAATATTTCAGTCCGGGCACTGGATTCCGATACGCCAACGTAAACTAGACCCTTACTGCGCTTATGGCGGAAAACGTAACGGGAATGAAGTATGCCGATTTTATCAAAAAGGAAGTACTTATCCCGCTGGGAGCAAAAACGATGGTAGTAGACGGGCTTATAGACGAAAATCCTTCATGGGTTAAGGGCTACGAGTTAAACGGCGGAGAAGTGCAGCAGGTAAGTAAAAGCAAAAACTGGCTGTTAGGGAGCGGCGATCTTGTCGGAAGAACAGACGACGTGTACACTCTCAACAAAGCCGTTAAACATAAACTTATACTGAAAGAAAAAACCTGGGAAAAAGTGCTTACGCCCGACCCCGTGAGCGGAATGGGCATAGGCTGTACGGTGAGCGACTGGCACGGTAAATTGCGCATAACTCATAACGGCGGACACACGGGTTTCAGAACTCTTCACATTCACGTTCCCGCAGACGATTTCGATATTATATTCCTTTCTGACAGCGGATACGGGGACGCGAGATACGCTGTCTCCGAGATTATTCATGAAACTTTTTACGGCGGTAAAGAGGCGGGGGAGAGAGTTTCCATGGACGGCGCTTATTTAAATATGAATAAATAATCCGGCATGATAAATTTCTGAGGTATTATTCAGCGCGTAATTAATCGATAATTATTAAAGACATCTTTATATAAGGTATTTAATCAGGTATATAATTTT
>CALWBJ010000037.1 GCA_944376035.1 uncultured Clostridia bacterium
AACCCCTTTTTTAAAAAATTTTTAAATTTTTATAAATTTTTTTCTTCGCACGTTATGTTTTGTATATTTTTCACATTTTTTGAAAAAAATTGGCAAAAATCAAGTGTTTTTGTATTTTAAAATTTTACAGTTTCATAGTAAATATAAAAATAAATTTATTTTAAATCAAAATATTTGATTTTTAGACCTCTCCGCCCTATTTGATTTTTCAATTTTTGATTTTTATTATTTTTTAATGCCGCAATTTTGTTTTTAATACCCTTTAAGGCGTTCTTTTACCGACTTGAAAAACATTCAAGCGGCAAATCATATGTTTTTTGTAGAAAAAAACTCCGTTATGCATTATAAATAAAATTTATTTATAAATTTAACCGCAGTATCTTTTTAACTTTAAAGATATTTTTATACAAAATAAATTAAAAAGACCGATTACTCGGTCTTTTCTGTTTCTTGTATTTTTTCCTGTATTTTTTCTTGTTTTTCTTTTAGTTTTTGAAGTTTTATTTCTTTTCTCTTTTTTATGTATTCCTCTTTGTTGAAAGATATCGTCTGTGCAACAACCTTTAAAACAGACTGTTATAATTTACAATTTACAATAAAAAAAGTACTGCCATAAGCAATACTTTTTTGTTTTTAAAAAAATTTAATGTTTTAAGCATGTATATAAACCGCATGCACTATATAAAGCGGAAAAACTTAATGTTTTCAATCAAGAAAAATATTCCGCACATTAACTTACGGTTTATATGAAACGCTTTTAATTACTCGCCTTTGAAGGGAAGTAAATCCACCAGTCTTGCGCGCTTGATGGCGGTAGCAAGAATCCTTTGATGTTTTGCGCAAACGCCCGTCATACGTCTGGGAAGAATTTTACCGCCTTCGGTAATGTATCTTTTCAGAGTATTGACGTCTTTATAATCTATATTCTCAGCCTTAGCCTGGCAGAAAGCGCAGACCTTTCTTCTGGGAATTCTCTTTATGAATTTTTTGCCTTCTTTGGCGCCGTTATTCGCTCCGTTCGCCGCATTCTGCTCCGCAGGAGCGGCGGTCGCGTTGATATTTTCTTCCATATTTTTAATCTCCTTAATAAATTATGAACGAACAGAAAATTCGTTTTTAAAAGGGAAGTTGATTGTCGTCAATCGCTTCCAACTGCGGACGTTCTCTCTTAGCGGTAACAACCGTGGGATCGTCCATATCCGACTGGGCGTTTTTGGGAGTAAGAAACTCCACTTCGTTTGCGATAACGTCGGTAACGTTGCGTTTGATTCCGTCCTTATCTTCATAGGAACGGTTCTGCAAACTGCCTACAACGGCAACTTTATTACCTTTCTTTAAATACTTACCGCAGTTTTCCGCCCTGCCGCGCCAAACAGTAATATTAAAAAAATCCGTTTCGCGCGTACCGTCGCTGCTTGAATAATCGCGCGACACCGCTATCGAAAACCTGCATACGGCTATGCCGCTCGGAGTTTCCGTCAGTTCCGGGTCGCGGGTCAGATTACCTACCAGGATTACTTTATTCATATTCTATCTCCTGCCGATTATCTTTTATCTTTTTGTTATCAATCTTCTGATTATGCCGTCTGTGATGCCCGCAACACGTTTGATTTCAACAACGAGCGAGGGCGCCGCTTCGAAAGTCATCAATACATAGTAGCCTTCGGATTTGTAGTTGATGGGATACTGTAATTTTCTTACGCCCCAACGGTCGGTCTGTTCAACGGTGCCGCCGTTCTTGGTAACCAAATCCTCAAACTTCTTGACGATACTTTCCTTCGCTTCGTCGCTGAGCGCCGAATCGATGATATAAAGCATTTCGTATTTCGTCATAATTTTTTACCTCCCGGACTTATTCGGCTTGCGTTTTCCGCAAGCAAGGTTTTTTCCCGCGGACTTTTTCCGCAGGTTTTATTATAATAGCAGAATTATCGCGTATTGTCAAATAATTTTAGCGAATTTAACGATTTTGGAAGTTTTCTTATAGTAACGCTTTAACTTCCCGAAACGATTACGGCTGTCTGCAATATGGTGAGAACCGAAAGCGCGTATTTATTCTGATAAGCGGCATTATCTTCAAGAATACCCGCGTCCACAAGTTGACGTATCGTTGCCGAAACAACTGAATTATGAACTCCGCTTACCCTCTCGTTCATTCCCGAAAGAGTGGTTCCGCTTTCAGTATAAGACATTGCGTTTCCTGCCGAATCCGTATTTTTATCGGCGTCGTAAAGCATGAAAAGCCATACTCCCGCACTTTCGGAAACGCAGTATTCGCCCTCTCCCGCGCTATTGAGGGTATATACTTCTTTACCGTCCACAACGTTCATATCATAAGTCGCTTTGCCGCTGCCCGCACTCGCCTTTTCAAAACAGGTAACATCGTAAATTTCCGATAATTTTTTGTTGTTTATGGTTTCCGCAACATTTCCGAGAGTTACTGCATCGTTCTCGCTTCCGTCGGGATTAAATAAAAGCGATTTTAAGATATCGTTATTCTGTACGCTTCCCGAATTTCTGTCTATTACGGTCGAAAGTCTGATGTTGTCTATATTGAAAGCATCGCCCGAAAGACTGCCCACCGTTATAAGGTCCGCCGACGCCACTCCCGACGCGTCTAAAAGCAGATTATAAAGTTTTTCGTTTGTCTCGGGCTCTATTATTTTCGCAAGATGAATGTTATCGGTATCGAAGTTCGAAAGATCTCCGACAGTGATTTCGCTTTCAATTTTTCCCGTAACGTCGGTAAGAATTGCGTAAAGTTTAGCGTTTTCGGCACCCGATTCCAAAACGTCGTTAAGATGGATATTATTGAAATCGAGAGTTTTCAAATGTCCGAGCGTGATTGAATCGGTCTCTTCAAGTCCTGCGGCGCTCTTTAATATTTTGAATAATTTTTCATTCCCCGTCTCGTCAAGCACGTCGTCTAAATAGGCGTTATCGACGTTGAGAGCGTCAAGGTGCGCTATGGTAAGTTCGGTTCCTTCGGGAACGCCCGCCGCGCTCCTTAAAAAGGAAAACATCTTGCTGTTTTCTTCCGTTTCCGCGACAACGTCTGTAAGTTTAACGTTGTCAAAGGTAAAGGAATTAAGACCGTTAATCGTGGTATCCTTAAAAATATTTTCAATCGTCTGTCCGTCTCCCTCGCCGCCGAAAGAATTTATCAGCGAGGAAACTTTAAGCATTCCGAATCTTGCAGAAAGTATATCCTTTACCTCGGTAAGCGGAAGTTTATCTAATGACGCAAGGTAAGTTTCAGTAGATTCGTTTACTCCCTCCACATACGCTCCGTCATCGGTAAAAGCGCGTTCGAAAACGCCGTTTTCCACACTGTCGCCCGAAACCATATAGTAATAAAGTTTGGGCTCAAAATTTTCGGCAAGCGGGTCTGCCTCCGCCTCTTCCCAACTGAAAACCGAAAGATTTGCCATATCACCGAGCATTTCCTTCCCGCCTATACTCTCAATGGTAGCGGTTACTTTCATGCACGCTTGCAGTTCAGTCGCGAAATTCCTGCCGTCGTCATAAGAAAACTTTACTTCTGAAAGTTTATCGTAATCGATAGTTACGTATTCGTCTATTCCGCTTGAAGAGGCTATATCTTTCAGAGTTTTTTCCAGAAATGGTATATCGCCCACGGAATAGTCTTTAATTCCCGTCAGCGCTTTGATAATGCTTTTACTCGCAATCTCGTCGCTGACGTATTCGTCTGTATTATTTATCCCGCCGAAACCTAAAATAGTCTTTGTCGGAACAACGTACACCGCCATAAATATAAGTCCGATTATAATAATAAATCCCGAAATAACACCCGTGAGCCAAAATAAAAAGTTTTTCAGACCGCGGAATCTGAGCGCCCTGTTTCCTCTTTTTAATCTTCTTTCTTTTCTTGCTTCGTCCATTTCCATTTTTATATTCCTCTGAAATTCCGATTTACGATTTTTACTTTTTTATTTTTAAATATTAGGTAAATCGATATTTTATATTTTTATAATTTAATTACTTTTAATTTTTAACGATTATATATACAAATAAAAATATTTTTATCTTTATTATATCTGTTTTTCGGATTTTTATTTTTTCAAGATGTCCCCCTGACTGTCGGAAAGAGCGATTTTAAGAAGGGTTTCGCGATTGTTTTCCGAAGGAGAAGTAACCGCAAACATAAAAAGTTTTTTTAATTCTTCACCTATGAATTTACCCGTAAATCCCGCCGTTTGCAGGTCTAAGGCAGTTATATTTAAGTCTTTTAAGGAAAAAGGCGTGCCGTCTTTTTGCATTTTTTCATATACCGCCCGCCATTTATTAACCGTCGGGCAAATATCGACGCTATCCTTGCAAGCGGAAAAGTCTGCCTGTTTCAACTGCAAAAGTTTATCAAAAATATCAATGTTTTCTACGATAATTTTTCTGATTTTACTTTCTCTCATCATTCCGTCAAGGTCGTACATATGCAGTCTTACAAGCCTTGCCGTTTGTCTTATAACCGATTTGGGCGCTTTAAGGCGTAAGAGTATTTTTTCCGCAATCTCCGCGCCGCTGATTTCGTGAGAATAATATTTACCCGTCGCAATATACCTTTCGGGTTTACCGACGTCGTGCAAAAGCGCGGCGAGCCGCACTCCCGCGGGGGCGTAAAAAACCGTTCTTAGACTATGCTCCAAAACGTCGTAATTATGGTATTTCTCGGGTTGCGGCATGTTTTTACCGAGCCACAGTTCGGGCATAATCTCGCCTAAAACACCGGTTTTATTTAATATCTGAAGGGCAGTGTAATGACCCTTTTTATCTGAAAAAGAATAGGCCGAATCAGAGGTTAGTATTTTTAAAAGTTCCGAATAAATGCGTTCCGGGGAAATATCTCTTATGTTGGAAGAATATTTTTTTGCAGCGTCCAACGTATCCATAGAAGGTGTAAATCCGAGTTCGCCCGTAAACCTCGCAAGCCGCATAAGCCTTAACCCGTCGTGCACGAAAACTTTTTCGGGCTCGGTTACTGCCGACAGAGTTCTTTCTTCAATATCTTTGATTCCGCCCGTCGGGTCTATATACCTTTGGTTTTTTATATCGTAATAAACAGCGTTGCACTTGAAATCACGTCTTAAAGCGTCTTTATGAATGTCTTCGGTAAATTCCACCTGTTCAGGCGAATGTCCGCCGCCGGGACGGTATTTTTCTTCCCTGAACGATGTAAATTCGTATCGCTTACATCCGTCCGTAAATACAACCGTACCGGTACGAGGATATTCTCCCGCAATACGAAATCCCCCTTTTTTTGCATGCGTTATAATATCTTCCGCGGTTATACCTCCCGCCAAATCGACGTCTTCCGAAAGACTGCCGTCCGTAAGAAAGTTCCTTACGTATCCGCCGACCGCATAAAGAGGTTTATCAAGACTTTCCGCAAGCAATTTTATTTTTTCGTTAAATATTAAATCCATATTTTTCCCTTACCTGCAAATAATAAATCCCTTTAACGGACAAACGTATATAATTATTTTATCACAAAATCACCTTTTTAATAAAGCAAAATAAAGAAATAAAATTTAAAATCTTGCGCAAAACTTTTTTCGGCATGTATAAAAACACACCTGAATACTCACCGTTTTTTTAATCTTCACACTTTCCCGAATGTACATTTACGGTTTTTTTGAAGGCTGAGGCTCAAACGGTTGTAATTTTTAATAAATTGTAGTAAACTTATTTTTGTACGTTTTATAAAAACCTACTTAACGCAAAAAAGGTTAAATCGCGCTTTGAATTTACATTGCCCGTTTACCGAAGGAAGAAAAATGCTCGATTTTATTATCAATCCTTTTGCCGGCGGAAAAGACGGAAGAAAGATGAAAAAAGTTCTTTCCAAAGTCGAAAAAAACCTGCAAGAACGTAATATTATTTATGAAATACATAAAACTACCGGAGCCCGCACCGCGACGGCAATAACCGAAAGTCTTATAAAAAACGGAGCCTCTACCATAGTCGTTATAGGCGGAGACGGCACTCTTCACGAAGTCATAAACGGATTTTCGGACTTTGAGAGAGTAACTCTCGGGATTATTCCTTGCGGCACGGGAAACGATTTTGCCGCCGCGCTTAAACTTCCCTCCGATCCGATAAAAGCGCTCTCGCTTATACTCGACGGCGAGCCGAAGTTCACCGATTTTATGCAGATGCCGACCGTTCGCGGACTGAACATCATAGGAATGGGCATCGACGTCGAAGTGCTCAAACTTTATGAAAAATTAAAAAAGAAAACCAAATTCGGCTATACAAAGTGTCTTATAAAAGCCCTGCACGGGTTTCATTATACGGGTTTTACGGCGCAAATGAACGGGCAAAAGGAAGATTACCGTTCTTTCATTGCCTGTATCGCCAACGGGCACAGATACGGCGGAGGAATACCCATCTGTCCTGCGGCCGACCCGAGCGACGGCGCGCTTGACTTCATAGCCGTAAAAGAAATGAAAAAAATAAAAATCATCCCCTCTTTTATCAAACTGAAAGCGGGAAAGGTTCTTTCTGTCAGACAGACCGTTCATAAAAAAATGACCGAAATAAAAATAGACGCCGAAAAGCCTTACACGGTAAACGTCGACGGAGAACTTTACGAGAATATACCGTTTGAAGTAAAAATAGTGTCCGATAAACTAAGAGTATACCGTCCGTAAATTAAAAAACTTAATAAATTCATAATTTAAGAAGATTAAAAAATGTTATATAAATCTTTAAATCAACGTGGAATTTAATTTTGCCGATTGAAAGTTTTAATACTTTCAATCGGCAAATCTGTTTTATATTTTTATCTGTTTTCCCCGTTTAAAATGATTTTCGCCCTGCCGGGTTTAGAACGCGGCAGGGCGAATTTTTTAATATGTGTTTATTCGTCTTGTTAAAGCGTACAGAGCAAAACAACTTTATTACATTCAATAAATACAGTATTGTTTTTTAAGTTATTTCTCTTAACGGAAATTTTATTAAGGATTTTATTCGCTTACCGTAATATCGAATGAAACGCCGTATTCCTTACCCGGTTCAAGATAAACAAATTCTTTTTTATCTGAAAAATCGTCAATCTTTCCGTCGGTCGCCGCCGTTCCGTGCCAAGGCTCTATACAGACAAACGGAGCGGGTTTACATGTTGTATGCCAGAATCCGACGTTAGTCATATTCTTAAAATCTACCGTAACGAACTTGTCCCCTTTATCCGACTTCAAAGTTACGCGATTTGCGGTGTTTTTAAGAAAGATAGCGTCGTTATCGAAAAGCGAATGTTTAAGTCTTATTATTTTGTCGTTTTCAAGCGGATACGGACTCATCTCGCCCGTTACGAAACATCTTTCTGACATCATCACGCGGGAAGGCTTGCAAGGCTCGGAAAATTCAAGGTAATAATCCTCGAACGAAAGCCCCTTGTCCAAAGGAACGTTGAATCCCGGGTGTCCTCCGACCGAAAACGGCAATACGCCTTTACCCGTGTTTTTTACCTTTATCTCGGTAGCAAGCGTAGCGCCTTTAAGATAGTATCTTATATGAAGAACAAACGGGAAGGGATATTGAGAAAGAGTTTCATCGCTATCTTTGAGTTCGAAAGTAATATCGTCGGACTTAGAATCAATCACGCTTAATTCGCTCTTTCTCGCAAAACCGTGAAGATTCATCTCGTATTCTTTTCCGTCGTAAGTGTATTTACCTTCCCAAAGCCTTCCGCATATGGGGAAAAGAACGTATGCCCTGCCCGACCAGAATTCGGAGTTTCCCTGCCACAGATATTCGGTACCGCTTTTTTTGCCGTAAACCGAATATACTTCCGCGCCCTTGCTACAAATTTCCACTCTGAGTTCGTCATTTTCAATTTTATAAATCATAATAAAAATCTCCTTACGGAAGATTTTACCACCCGAAACAACCGTTGTCAATGGTTTTTAAAAATTCTTACCGTAAGGAGTTTTCTTTATAATTGAAATTTTTATTTTAACAACTGCAAAAAACAATCAAAGCGGCGGCAATAAGCGCACGTTTGCATATCGAGCAGCGGCAGCGTCCGCCACACCCTACACCTTTACGCCCGTTGCACCCTTTACATGAGTTACATCCGCAACATCCATGGCATATATGGCATTTATGGCATCCGTCACACGCATGACATCCGCAGTTTTTTTTCGGACGGCACGGTCGCCTGCAACACCTGTCAAGCGGACAATACTTTTTGCAGTACGGTATTTCCTTTCTTGCCGGACGGATAACCGTAACCGCTTGGTTACTTATATATACGGCGGGCGGAAAAACCGAACCGTCGGTAATCGTGCTTTGGTTGATTATGATTCTTTCCATCAGTTCACCGTAACGTCAAATTCAACGACCGTACTCGCTCCCACGGCAAGATTGGCAAGCGGGAATCCGGTTTGGGGATTGTATGCAGGATATGAAATACCGTCTATCTTTACACTGCCGGGAACAAAAGTCGTTCCGACGGGTATCTGGTCGTTAAAAGATAGGTCTGTTTTAAGCAAAGTACCAGTATTCGTAAGAGTTGAAGTGTAATGCAGATTTTCACCCTTGACGGCAACACTCTTATCCACGGTTTTCTCAATGGTAAGTCTGTTGGAAACAACCGCAAGTTCGACCGTGTTGGAGTTTTCGGTAAGATTTCTGTTTGCCGCATTGTAGTTTACAGTAGCATAGTCGGTTACGAGCGGCTGAGTAAGCGGAGTATCCGCTCTTATGCCGTAAGAGACTACACTTACTCCGTTCGGCGCAAGATCACCTACGTTAAAGCCTGACGCGGGGTCATAACCGGGCTGAGAAACACCGTTTACAATCACGCTCCCCGGCACATATGTCGCGCCGGAGGATAAGTTGTCGCTGAACTGTATGTCCGTAAGATTTATCAAAGAGTTGTTCTGAAGGGTAACCGTATGAGTGGCGGTATCGCCTTCCTGCAAAAAGGTTTTATCGGAAGTTTTTGTTTTAGTAAAAGAGTAAGTCAGAATTTCAGTATTAACTATATTACTGTCTCTTTCTTCCGTTTGTTTGCTTCCGTCGGGAAGCGTGTAACTGAATTCAGTATTTGACTGATTTGATACTGTCATTTTTTTCTCCTGTATCTTTTATATTCGCGTGTAAAATGTAAATACTTATTTAATTATAATCACATATATTTACATATTAAATAATCATATAGTTTTAAGATTATAAGACCGTAACTTTGAAAATCACCGTTACCGATTGCGTGGGCGCCATATTGCTGACCGTAAACCCGACGCTCGGGTCTGCCGCGGGAAAAGGAACTCCGTCAACCGTTACCGAACCGGGAACAAACTGCGTTCCCGCAGGTATAGCATCTGTAAAAATCACATTTTCCAAAGGCAGACTGCCTGTGTTTGTCAGAACGGAAACATATGTTATAGTATCGCCTTTTACCGCAACGCTCTTATCCGTGCTTTTCAGTGTTACAAGGTTGGGATTTTCTCCGTTATCTATCGCAATCGCTATTGCGTTCGGGACGTATAAATCACCCGTCGAAATAAATCTTATGAAAGCCGAAGACTGTTCGGATAAAAGTTTTCCGGTAAGGTCCACGGTGGTTATATCATAGCCCTGTCTGCCGGCAGAAATATTTGTACTCGTAAGGGCGTTTGCGTTACGAGTCCCGAACGTGCCCGAAGTATCTACCAGCCCGTCGGACCCGTTTATCAGATCGGAAGAGCGT
>CALWBJ010000038.1 GCA_944376035.1 uncultured Clostridia bacterium
GAAATGATAACTTATTCTTTTGTTTCGGAAAAGGAATATGATCTTTTCGGGTTGGAAAAGGAGATAAACGGGAAAAAATTCATAAAACTTATGAATCCTCTCGGCGAAGACCTTGCCGTAATGAGAACATCGCTTCTGCCTTCGGCGGTCAGGGCGGCATGTTATAATATAAACAGAAAAAATTATGACGGAAGACTCTTTGAGTTGGCAAAAATTTATAAGCCTACTGATTTTGAAGAAAACGCGCTTCCCGAAGAAGAGAATATTTTATCGTTCGTACTCTTTGGCAAAAACGAAGATTTTTTCACTGCAAAAGGAGTTGTAGAAGGTATCTTTAAAGTGTTCGGGGATAATTTACGGTTAGATTTTAAAGCGTGCAAAGCAAAAAGTATGCACCCGACGCGTTCTGCCGATGTCTATATAAATAACACGAAAATCGGTTATATCGGGCAAATAAATCCCGTTATAGTTGCTGAACTTGACGCTGATAAGCCTGTGTTTGCGGGAGAAATTTTTTATGATAAAGCAAATAAATTTTTCTCGTCTAAAATTGTCAGTAAACCAGTGTCAAAATATCCTATCGTAGAAAGAGACCTTGCAATTACGGTTGACGAAAGCGTTGCGTGCTCGGACATTATGAATTGTATAGAAAAGGCCGCGGGTAAAATACTCGACAGTCTCAGTCTTTTCGACGTTTACAAAGGCGACCAGGTGGAAAAAGGCAAAAAGAGTATGGCGTTTAATCTGATATACGTATCCGATGACAGGACGCTTACCGTTGAAGAAATAGATTCAAATATAGGTAAAGTTCTTAAAGCATTGGAAAAAGAATTCGGTGCGGTTTTGAGATAATTTATGATATCGGCAAAGACACTTAAAGCAATTGAATACGATAAAATAATGCTTGCCGTCAGCGGTTATGCCGTTTTGGAGCGTACGAAACGTGAAATAGCGGAGTTTGCTCCCGCAACAGCATTGAAAGAGGCTTTGTTTTTACTTAATAAAACCCGTGAAGCGTATTGTTTGCTTTATGACCACGGTGTAAGCGGAATTTATTATTTTGACGACGTATCAACTCAACTTACTCTTGCGGATAAAGGCGGAACGCTTGCCATAAACGATTTTTTAAAAATAGCGGGCAACCTGAAAAGTGCGAGAATAATACGAACGGAAATTCTCTCTGTAAACGATTCCCGGGTAAAAATTCTTAAAGATATTGCAGAAAGGCTTTTTACCGACAGCGTTTTCGAAAAGGAAATTTCGGATAAATTTCCTGCGCCCGACGAGGTGAGCGATAATGCCTCGGATAAACTTTATTCCATAAGAAAAAATATTAGAAACATTAACGCAAAAATCCGCGACCGGCTTAATTCTTATATGCGCGGGTCTATGAGCAAGTATTTGCAGGACGACGTGGTAACCATGCGTTCTGACAGATATGTGGTTCCCGTAAAAAGCGAATACCGAAGCATGATAAAAGGTTTTATTCACGACCAATCTTCTTCCGGAGCGACGGTATTTATCGAGCCTGAAGCGGTTATGGAACTCAATAACGAGTTAAAGAGCGCGATGCTTGACGAAATCGCGGAGATTCACAGAATACTTTGCGAAATGTCATCTAAAGTTTCCGAAATCAGCGAGGGAATAAGAAATAATGCTGAAAACATAATCGAACTCGATTCGTGTTTTTCAAGAGCGGCTTATTCATTTGATAATAAATGCACTTTGCCCGTTCTGAACGATAAAGGGATAACAGATGTTAAGAGAGCAAGGCATCCTCTTATAGAAAAATCACGTGTCGTACCCGTTTCTTTTTCGTTTGGAGAAAAATATAACTTTTTGTTGATTACGGGACCTAATACGGGCGGCAAAACGGTAACCCTAAAACTTGCCGGGCTTCTTTCGCTTATGGCCATGAGCGGTTTATATATCCCGGCAGACGATGAGAGCAGAGTTTCCGTATTTGAAAAAGTATTCTGCGATATCGGTGACGAGCAGAGCATTGAGCAAAGTCTTTCTACTTTTTCTTCACATATAAAAAATATAATTGACATTATAAGAAGCGTTGACGGCAGAAGTCTCGTGCTAATAGATGAAATTGGTGCAGGTACCGACCCAGAGGAGGGCAGTGCGCTCGCTCTTGCCATTACGGAAAGTCTGCTTGAAAAAAATTGTTTCGGCATCATTACGACCCATTATTCTCGACTGAAAGAATTTGCCGTGGAAAACGGTAAAATAGAAAATGCTTCAATGGAGTTTGACGCAGCGACGTTAAAGCCTGTTTATAAAATCAATATAGGTATTCCGGGCAGTTCAAACGCGATAGAAATAGCAAAAACTTTGGGACTTGACGAAAAAATTATAAATAAATCTCTCGGCTATGTTTCGGATAAACAGTTGGGTTTTGAAAACGTTCTGAAAAAAGCGGAGGACAGCAGGCGAGAAGCGGAAAAATTATCAGCGCAATTATCGGAACTCAAAGACGAGCAGCAAAGAATTCTTGACGAAATTAAGACCGAAAAAGAAAAAATCGTTAAAGAACGGGAAAAGATTTATCTTAACGCAAAACAGGAGACTAAACGAATCGTTTATGACAAGTTGTCGGAAGCAGAAGAAATAGTTAGCGAACTTAAAAAAATTCTTAAAAACGCACAACTTGAATCTAAAGAAGTTTTCAGAGCAAGCGAACTGAAAAACAGGCTTGAAAACAGCCGCTATCTTGAAAGGGAAGATACTTTACGCCCCGCGGTGCTGGAAAAAACTTATTTGGCGGATCTGAAAACGGGAGACAGAGTTTATATTAAATCTCTCGGTTCTTATGCAGTCGTTCAATCGGTAAATAAAACCAAAAAAGAGGCAGAAGTACTTATCGGCAGTATCAAAACGGTCGTAAAAGAAGGAGACATTTTCAATTCGGAAAGTCAGGCAGAAAGTGGTACTGTTAAGGATAAAAACGTCAGTGTGGTCAAACGGTCGGTTACCGCTGCCGCACCGCAGACTCAGATAAATCTCATCGGTAAAACTTCTCTTGAAGCGGAAGAAGAACTTAAAAATTTTATAGACCAGGCTGTGGTTTTCGGACTGGAAGAAATAAAGGTCATTCACGGTGTGGGAGAAGGGATACTTTTAAAAACCGTAAGAACATATCTTAAAAAAGACAAAAACGTCAAAGAGTTCCGTCGCGGAAATTACGGCGAGGGCGAAAACGGAGTAACTATTATAAAACTTAAATAATTGTAAAATAATATAAAAACTTTTACGGTAAGTACGATAGGAGGCAAATAGTGAGAGAACTTTTTTATGAAGAATCCGCTAAAATTCATAATGAGAAAGGCGCGTTGAGAAAATACTATATTTTTAAAACGTTATCTATAATTTCATACGTGTTGATGGCGGTATGGATTTTTGTTATTTTTATAGGTTTTGATTTTCGTGTGTTTAACGAACCGATTTTAGTTATTATCGTGTCAATTTTATACTATCTTTTACCTTTTGCATTTTTTCTTTCTTCCGGCATTATACTCGGGAGGCTCAAAAACAAATTTTATGTTGACTATGATTACACTTTTGTTACAGGTT
>CALWBJ010000039.1 GCA_944376035.1 uncultured Clostridia bacterium
AAGATACCAGCCGTCGGGATTGCCGAGCGCGTCTTCAATCTCAAAATCATAATTGGGCTCATAGGTCTTTCTCGTTACATTAACATCGTCAAACCAGACAGTGTGTCCCTCGCCTGCCACTCCCGAAATGCTGAAACGCAAAATAGCGGTTGCAGCGTCTTCTGCCGTCCTGAAAGGTATTCTGACGTTTACCCAGCCGTCGGGGTTTTCAACGGTTATCGTATTACCGTAAACCCAGTAAAGGTACGGGAACGACAATGTGTCGGTAATCTGAGTATATGGCGGCAGATGGTAATAGACCGTGCTGTGAGCCGCTCCGCCCGTAACGGTTTTCTGCTGAATAACGGGAGACACGATGGCCTCGTAATTGACGTCGCTCTTGACCCAGAAACTCAGTTCGTAATCGCTGTTGCCCTCGACGGAAAATTCCGCGCTTGCCACAAGCCCGTTCTGAACGTCTTGTATTTTGCCCGAGTTCCGGCTCTTCGTGCCGTCATAGGTGTCGCTGTCTTTTACTATCGCGCCCGCGCCGCTCGTCCAGGCATGACCGCCCAGTTCGAAATCACAATTGAGTTCGTCTCTGGCGTCCGAAAGTTCAAGATTAACGCTCCTTATGCCGAAAGACATTGCAGAAGAACTCTGAACAAAAATACTGATATCTATGTTATTAACGCCCGCAGGCAACTCAAATTCCAATTCAACCGTCTGCCAGTTATCCGAGTTCTCAAACTGTACGGTGGTATAAAACGGAGTAAGACCGTCAACAGGAGTGCGGTATTTATCCGCATAAGGAGTGATTCTCACTTTGAGATTTTCTCTGACTTCGCTGTTGCCGCTGAAACCGAAAACAATTTTATGAGTGTATCCGCCGTAAGCGAAAGACTGCGTCGCTATACCGGCGGTTGATTGATCTGCCGTCTTACTTATGGTGATACCGTCGCCCGACGTATTTACCGAACCGCCGAGTATGCCCCAATAATCGGGGTATCCCGCCGTTACGGACGAAAAATTCCCGTTAAGTACCATGGTATCGGCTACTTCGTCTGTTTCTGTAACCTTTATGTCGGTAAAATAATGTTCCGAATCCGTCCAGACGCCCGCCTCAACCTGGTTGTTCGCGCGGAGATATATTTTAGGATTCTCGTATCCTTCGGAAACGGTAAATTTATATTGGTATTCTTTCCAGTCTCCGTTCATTTCTGTGGCGGTAACCGTTATAATCGCTCCCGTTCCGTCGGGTTTGGTTATATTAAGATGCGACGCGGCTATATCTTCGCCCGTATTCTTAATCTTAACCGAGAGTATATACGCTCTTCCCACCTCAAATTTTTTGTTTAAAGTCATGAATACGTCGGTAACGCGCTTTCCGCTCGCTTCTCCGTCTCCTGATTTTGTAATACGCAGGGCTTTTCCGTAAACAGGGTCGTCCACAATATCGACCACCCCTGTCGGGTCGCCGTAATTATTTACCGTCCAGCCGCTCATTCCCTCAGAAAAATCGCCGTTTACGACTATAGGTTCAATCTCGAATTCTTTCAGCGTAAACTCGGAAAAAATACACTCTGTTTTTTCTTCGCCTGAAAGGTCGATTTTTAAACTCATGCCCTCGCAGGCGGCAGTCGCCGTAAAATTAACGGACGCTTTTGTCCATACCCCGTTGGTCGCGAGAATTTCTATTTCCGTATCCGAAATCTTGTTGCCGTTGCCGTCGGTATAGTATACCGAGCCTATACCGCTTGAAAAAAGCGCGTCGTTACGGTAACGGAAACTGAGCGTATAAGTATTTCCGTTTACAAGCGGCTGAGTTTCGGGCGCGTGAGTAACTTCGCGCTTAACACCTTCCTCTTTGACCACTCTCAAAGCGTTGCCCTTTTCCGCTCCGGCATCGGTTAAAATATCGCTTGCATAAATTCCTTCCCAGTCGCTCGTCCCTTTTGTAAAGTTACCGTTATTGAGAAGTCCGCCGGGCTGCTTTGTCACCTGAACGTCGGCAATATAAATGGTATCGCCTACGTTTGAGCCGTTATAAAGCTGAAAACTTATATAATCGTCGCTTGCAGGCTCAACTGCCGTATACTCAAAAGAATACTTAGTCCACTCCGTTACCGGGTTAATGGCGATTTTAGTGTGTCCGAGAAGCCCGGGATCGGTTTCCGCGCTGATATAGTTCCCCGAGCCGTTGTGAACGGTGGGCATAAATCTGAGAAAAGAACTTATGGTCTCACTCGTTTTCAGTCGGTATGATATGTCGTAAGTCTCTCCGACCTGAAAATCAATCGGAAACTGTACGTTAATCATTCCTCTGAAACCTATAACTTCTATTTTATATACTTCGCCGTATTCGGGGTCGGGCTCGGATTCCAGACCGTAAATTACTTTACTCGGGTCGGGCTGAGTATCGAAATACGCCGTGTGGAAACTGAACAGGTTTGCCCCCGCGGCGCGAGTCCCTATTGTTACAGTCGGCAGGTAAGGAAAAACTATCGCTAAGGCAAAAAACAGCGTTGCCAAAGTCAAAAGAAGTTTCTGTACGGAAATTTTTTTCATATATCTCCTCATTGTGTAGCGTAAAGTTTATTGAATGTTTATGAATGCTTCGATTTATAGAAAAACAGCCGTATTTTCCGAAAATTTCCGAAGCAAAAAGTTTAATAGTATAACAACAAGAATTAAAAGGTATTTTAAATTCTTTTATTACAGTTTCCGCAATTTCAGAAATATATTGCCGAAACCTCGGGCGCCGCAGAGTTCTGCGGCGCCCGACATCCGCAATATAAAATTTTATAAAACTTTAAATAAGATGTTTATTTTATTATTTACAGGTCTTTTTTACAGAGTTTTACTCTCTAAAAGACTTAATTTTTTCCCGCAGTTGAGTTTCATCGTTACGGATATTTGAAATTATTATGAATATCAGTTCCAGAAAGTTCCGTTATCTATCTCCGTGCCGTATTCCGTTCCGCTCGCCATTATCACGTCCGTTATACTTTCCGGATTCATTATTATTTCAGGATTTTTATATTCTTTCATTTTATTCTCTCCTTACTCCGCTATATAACTTTCAAGTTTCGCTCTCGTCTCACCGTCATAGCAACTGTATGTCCCGTCGCCTACTTCGTATATATACTCTCCTCCCGCTTCGGCTCTGACGTCGTTTAACGCCGCCTCCGCTACTTCGCTTAACGACCTCGTTATTACATCCGCGTATATATACGTTACGCTGTCCCCTTTATGCACTTCGATATACGCCCTCGCGCTTATCTTACTTCCGTAATGAGCCTCGTCTATCCCTTCGATATACCCGGATATCGTTATCTTATCCGCGCTCTCCGCCCAGTATCCTGCGCCGTTCTCTATCTTAACCGCTCCTGCCGTGTCCACCGTCAACTGTTCGCTTGTCAGTTCTCCGCCTTTGAGTATCGTTCCTATTTTATAAGAGTCGCAGTCTAATCCTTCAAGTTGCGCTTTGTCAAACTCCGATATGAACCTTATGCTCGCCTTGTCGCTCACTCTTACGGAAGCGCCGATTGTTGCTATCGATTCATTCTCTGCCGTAAACGTCCCTTCATACTCTGTCCCTTCGCTGCTCGCTCCGCAGTATATGCAAGATTTATAATATACCGCGCCTTCGGTTGACGTTGCGGGTGTCTTTAAATATATTTCACTCGCTACTTCCGCCGTAAATACATGCTCTCTCGGTACTACTTTGACGTCGGAAAGATATACCGTATCGCCCAAAGCCATTGCGTTGCCGTATATGAACTTTAACGCGCCCCTGAAATCTTCTCCTTCGTGGGTATATGTGAATATGCACTTTTTCCATACGTTGGGCGTCGTGGTTTTTGAAGATACCATAAGTCCGCGGTCAATCTCACCCATTACGATCTGATGACCGGCAGCGTCATATATTGCCGGCTGGAAATACAGCCCGTCGCTTATTTCATTAGTCATTACCCAATAAGATATATCGTAAGAAACACCGGATACAAAGTCTATGTTATTCCACAGTTCGTATACGCCGGTCCCCTCTTGCGTACGTACGTTATAGAAAACCTCAGCACCCGAAACGGGAGAAGTTACGTATTGCTCATAACCGAATTCGATTGTTTCCACAGCGTTATCCGTCCCCCAGAAGACGTTGTCGAAATCGTATACGTTCGAGCAGTCAGACTCATATAGCGGCACGCCGCGTTCGAGTTTGTCTATCCTTATATCGGTAAATTCATAAACGTCGCCCGCCTTGATGTTGTTCCATATATTTATACTGAGCGCGTTGCTTCCCGTGCTGGGAGCCTGTGCGGGGCTGAATACAAATGAGAAATTCATCGCGAAATCAACAAACCATCTCGGTTCTATATGCATCACACTCAAATTACTCACCGTTCCGTTGAGGTATCCGAGAGGCATTATGCGGAAATTGCTTGCGTCAGACCCCTTGGTCACGGCAAGATTAAACGAAAGTCTGTAATCATATCCTTCTTCCCAAGCCACGTTTGTATAGAAAGAGTTTACGCTCGCAACATCCTTAACAAAGGTAAGCGTATTCTTATTACCCTCGGAAACGTAGTTGAAAACCGTCTCGCGCTTAGCGTCGCCTTCCGCATAGTAAGCAGTCCCTTCGCCTTTTGTAAAGCCGGCAAACGAAGTACTGTCCGCACTGAACAGATTATCCTTTTGCGCATTTTTTACAACCTGCATATTGGAAATGTAAAATTCATCGCCTTCCGCAAGATAAATATTGAACGCAAAAGCATTCATTCCCGACGTGGCATCCGCAGTCGGAGTGTAAACAAATGACAAGGTCTTCCATTCGGGAGTTGCAGAATCTATTCTGTGAAAGCCGTAAGGAAGAACGTCGTTGACAATACCTCCGTTCAGAAGTATATAGGCGTCCGCCAAAGTCCCTGTTACAACATCGCTCGTTTTATAACTCAAGGTTATATCGTAAGTAACGCCTGCTTCCCACTTGACGTCGAAAGCATACCAACGCAAAGTTGTACTGGTGGCAAATGCCGTTAGCTTAACGTAATCGCCGTACTCGGCGTCCGTCCCATAAGTCATTCTGTAATACTGGGACGCACCGCCCGAATCAGGGAAATACATTTTTGTAATGTTTGTAATGCTTTCTCCTGCCGCGACGGCGGGTTTGGACGGCGCCGAAGTCATCGCAAGCGGCATCATTGCAACCGCAAAAGCCACAATCGCAAATACCGCAAGTATTTTTTGCAATGCAGTTTTTTTCATCTCTCTTTCTCCTTAAAAATATATTTTAAATTTATTAATGTAATTTAAAAATCCAATTTGGTAATATAATTTATAACAAATACTGAATACCGTAATAAATATCTTTATTGAATACTGCAATAAATACCTTCGATTTGCAGTTAAAAAGATTTAAATAAATTTATAAAATCCGACAAATACCTGTCTTTGCGCTTTTGCGCAAAGATAAAAGGCTAGCCTTTTAATTTTTTTATCGTTTTTTTACCTAATAACAGATTAATGAATAATTCTGATTAGATATATTATTTCAATAAATATCTTATTTATTGAAAGTTTTTTTAATAATTTAACAGTCACTTAAAACTTACATTATATTTACTGATACATAATCAAAATAACACTAAATAAAAGTGTTGTCAATACCCATTTTATTTTTTAGCGTGTTTGTTTTAAGTTTTATAAAAAATACAATACAAATTTTTATAAAATTTATTGTCTCCTATTTTATATAAACCTAATAATAAAATATATTTTATAAAATTACCAATTAAAAAGCCGTAAATACGATAATCGGCGCATAATCAAAAAAGTTTGCTTTTTTTAATTTATAATGATAAAATTTTAACATATTTATTGCATTAATTAAAATTTATGATAATATATAATCAATTATATCAAATGTATTAAATACGGAAAGACAATTCCGAAAGAGGTTAAAATGTCTTACAAACTGAGTGTTCCCGTCATGAACAGAAACTGCACCGAAGAAAACAGACAATCGCTTGTTAAACTTCTTAAAGCGGCTAACACGCAAAGAGTATTTATTGCTTTTGAGCGCGACGTGCTTTATTCCGAAAACCGCAAAGAGGACTTGACTTTACTTAAAAGCAACATTGAATACTTCCGTTCTTCCGGTTTTGAAACGGGCGTATGGACCCAGGCGTTCGGATTCGGGAACTATCTGGACGATAAATCTTATGCATTGGCAAAAAATTTCACGCACCTGCGTTCGGTAAGCGGATTTGAAGATAAAAAATGCGACGCGATATGTCCTACCGATGAAAATTATATGCGGCTTTACCTTTCGCTTATTAAAGAAATAGCGGCGCTGTCTCCCGATTGCATCATGCTGGACGACGATCTTTGCATGTCGGTAAGACCGGGTATAGGCTGTTACTGCGACAATCACATGAAACTCATAAACGATAAACTCGGAAGAAAGGTAAGCCTTGAAGAGTTAAAAGAGGCTTTTGCCGGCGCACCGAACCCGCTCAGGAACGCGTGTATGGAAGTCATGGGAGACACTATGAGAGAATTTTGCCGTAAAGTCCGCGCCGCAGTCGATACCGTAAATCCCGATCTGCGTCTCGGTTTCTGCGCGGGTTATACTTCTTTCGATTTGGAAGAAGCGGACGCTAGAGAACTCTCGCTTATTCTTGCAGGGAAAAACAAACCTTTCCTGCGCTTTACGGGGGCGCCCTACTGGGTGAGCAAATCAAGGTTGCGTTTTGAAGGACAGTCTCTGAACGGAGTAATCGAATGCGTCAGAGCGCAGGAACTTTATTGCCGCGGCGTAATAGAGGACATCTTCCACGAAGCGGACAGTTATCCCCGTCCGCGCTATCAGGTGCCTGCAAGTTATATAGAACTGTTTGACTTAGCCCTGCGCGCTTCGGGCGGCATGGGCGGACTCAAATACATGGCTGATTATGTATCCACCGCCGATTATGAAAAAGGATATTTTTCAAGACACATTAAAAATAAAGACTTTTACGGATTTATAGAAAAATATTTTTCCGACAAGCCTGCCGCAGGCGTAAAAATTTACTACCGAATGAGAAAAATTAAAGACGCCTTCCTTCCCTCGCCGTTTATCGACGATCTGACTGTTATGAAGAGGTTTTTCTCTCCCGCGGCGGAAATGCTCGGCTCTCAGTGCATACCTTCGGTATACGATAAAGATATGCCATGCGGAGTTGCGTTCGGTGAGGACGCGCTTGAAATTTCCGCTCTCCCCGAAAAACTCATAACAGATATAACCGGCGCGAAAATTCTCGCTGGCCGCGGCATTGACACGGGATTTATAAACGCTAATCCCGCGCCCGTACCCTCCTATGAAATTTTCGGAAAAGAAAAGGTGCTTTTAAATCGTAACGGCGGCACTTACTTTGATTGCTCCTTAAAAGTCGGAACGAAAGTCCTTTCTTCTTTTGAAAACGGACTTCCCGCAAGTTTTACTTTTAATAACGGAAAAACCGAGTTTCTCGTTTTCTGCGCGGACGCTTATTCTTTGTGTCCCGATAACTCCTTTTTCCGCTCTTACGAAAGACAGAATCAAATTCTAGGATTTTGCGGTATGGATTTCCCCGTTATAAAACACTCACCGTTTGTGTATACAATATGCAAATCGGACGGAAAACAAACAGCGGCGCTCTTTATAAACGCCTTTGAGGATACGATTGAAGACCCTGTAATTTATCTCGGGAAAAAATATTCACACTTAAAACTCTTCGGAGCGGAAGGTAAACTTGAAGGCGACAAAGTCGTTCTCTCCGCCACCGTTCCGCCTTTCGGCGCGTTTGCAATAGTTCTCGAATAAAAAAAGTTACTTGGTTTTAAAACAAATAAAAAACTTTCTCACAACAAGATAAATTCAGGCGTATTTTGGTAAGACGGACGGTATTTAAAATAAATTTTTCGCAATAAAAACTAAACTTTACCGACTGAAAATCATAAATTATAAAGTTTACCCCCGCAGCCTAAAAAGGCTGCGGGGGTAGTTTTTAAATAAAACAAACTTTTTGTATTTTTTGTAGTTTTTGTAGTTATTTTATTTCGGTTTTTTTATTTTTGTTTTATTTCGGCTTTTATTATTAATCGATTTATCAACATTTTCAACGATATATTAACAAAGTCCCTGCTAAAATTTTAAAACAGACCTGTTATTTTGCCGTTTTCGTCAACGTCTATCTTTTCCGCGGCTGGTACTTTGGGAAGCCCCGGCATGGTCATGATATTGCCCGTAAGTGCGACTATGAATCCCGCGCCTGCCGACACTCTGACTGACCTTACCGTTATTTTAAACCCTTCGGGCGCGCCTAAAAGGGTCATGTCGTCGGAAAAAGAATATTGCGTTTTGGCAATACAAACGGGAAGTTTTCCGAAACCGAGTTTTTCAAGATTTTCTATTTGTTTTTCCGCATCTGACGTGAATATTACTCCGTCTCCGCCATAAATCTTTACCGCCACACTGTTGATTTTTTCTTTTATCGACTGTTCGCTTTCGTAACAGTAAGTAAATTCGTTCTTTTCACTGCACAGTCTAACTGTTTCTTCGGCAAGGTCGATTCCGCCCGCGCCGCCGTCCGCCCATACTGTCGAAAGAACGGCGTTTACGCCCAATTCCCTGCAACGCTTTATAACCGTATTAAGTTCGTTTTCCGTATCGCTCGGGAAACGGTTAATCGCAACAACAGACGGTAGTTTATATACTTCCTTAATGTTCTTAACGTGTCTTAAAAGATTGGGAAGTCCCCTTTCAAGCGCCGCTAAATCTTCGCTGTCCAACTGATTTTTATTAAGTCCGCCGTGCATTTTAAGCGCGCGGACGGTGGCAACTATTACAACCGCATCGGGTTTTAATCCCGCTAAGCGGCATTTGATATCGAGGAATTTTTCCGCGCCGAGATCTGCGCCGAATCCCGCTTCGGTAACGACATAATCGGCGGTTTTAAGAGCGACCTTAGTGGCGGTAACAGAGTTGCAGCCGTGCGCGATATTTGCAAACGGCCCTCCGTGAACAAACGCGGGGGTTTTTTCCAAAGTCTGTACTAAGTTGGGATTAAGAGCGTCTTTTAAGAGCGCGGTCATTGCGCCCTGCGCTTTTAAGTCTGCCGCCGTTACGGGCAGGCCGTCATAAGTATAACCGACTATAATTCTCGCAATTCTTTCTTTCAGGTCACTGATTGAAGTTGCAAGACAAAGCACCGCCATTATTTCGGACGCGACGGTGATATCGTATCCGTCCTCTCTCGGCACTCCGTTTGCCTTTCCGCCGAGCCCGTCCACAACATAGCGGAGTTGTCGGTCGTTCATGTCAACCGCGCGTTTCCAGGTTATACGTCTCGGATCTATATTTAAAGAGTTGCCCTGATAAATATGATTGTCTATCATCGCGGCAAGAAGATTGTTTGCGGCGCTTATTGCGTGAAAATCACCCGTAAAATGCAGGTTTATATCTTCCATGGGTATAACCTGCGCCATTCCACCGCCCGCGGCTCCGCCTTTTATTCCGAACACCGGCCCGAGCGACGGCTCACGCATGGCGACAACCGCTTTACGTCCCGTACGCCTTAACGCGTCCGCAAGACCTATGGTAGTAGTTGTCTTTCCCTCACCCGCGGGAGTGGGCGTAATTGCGGTTACAAGAATCAGTTTACCGTCCTTTGCTCCGCTTTCTTTAAGGAATTTAAGATCGACTTTTGCTTTATAATTGCCGTATCTGATTATATATTTTTCGTCAATGCCCGCTTTCTTTGCTATATCCAGAATGTTCTCGGGTTTTACGCTCTGCGCGATTTCTATGTCGCTTTTGTAAATCATAGTATTCTCCGCCCTCCCTGTCGTCATGTTTTATTTTAACCTAAAATGCGTTTTTTTGCACTCGATTTTATATGTACGCCGAAATAATTTCCGCTAAATCAAAGAAGCTGTTTTTCACCATACA
>CALWBJ010000040.1 GCA_944376035.1 uncultured Clostridia bacterium
AAATCACCTGCGAAATGATGAAAGCGCGTATGGAATGCGCGTTGCATATATACGCGGAAAATAAAGCGGAAACCAAATCGGAAGATTAACGTAAAGGACGTTGAATTTAAACTACAATGCGCCTTACGGGATATTATTATTAGATTTAAGATTTAAAGATTTTGAGATGATTTTGTAAGCCATTAAGGAAATAAAGGGTTAATTAAACGCTTTTTTAAATGAAAACTAGTTATTCTGTAAGGTTTTTTAAAAAAATTCGCTAAATTCATTGACCGAAAGCGGGTTTATGATATATAATTTATAAGATAGGCTTGGGATATTTTTCCGGGCGGGCGCAAAACGCGCGCTATATATTCGGAGGCAAAAATGAAGAAGGGAAAGGCAATTACACTTTTGTCTGTCGTCAGCGTACTTATGGCAGTACTGCTCGCGATGACTTTCGTGCGCTTTTCGTACGGGATTTACGATTACAATTCCATACTCGGCGCTGTTAAACTCGATTACGATATCGAGGGCGGCACGGCATATACGCTTACGCTCGCCGAAGATAACGAAGAAAACGACGTCGACATTGAAAACATATTGAAAACCTTGTCCGACCGTCTTGACGCACTCGGGTATAAAGGTTACTCGGTTACTGCATTAAAAGAGGTAGAGGAAGGAGTAGACGATTACTCCATAAGAATAGCGACCAGGTCTACCGATTCGCTTGCGTCCGATATAGCGGCAATATCCGCATACGGCGAAGTGAAATTTTACGGCGGAACAAGTTCGGATCCGACAGAGGAAATTATGGACGAAGAACCTGCGGTAAAAGACTCACGGTATATCGGTTCTTATGTTGAAGGTGAAAACACTATTTATCAGGTGTCGTTAGTCTTCACCGATTACGGATATAAAACCCTTACCGACGCAATAAATGCGGCAACGGAAGCAGATTCGTCGTCTCAGTATTATCTTAAAATAACGATAGGCGAAACTACTTTGCTCAATGCGGCTATTACCACTTCGAGTATAGTGGACAAGACTGTTTATATAACCTCGCAGAGCGAGGCTAACGCAAAACAGATTGCATTGCAGATCAGGACTGGCGGTCTTGCTTATAAATACGATGTTTCCGACGCTCAGACAATAACTCCCGTTTTCGGAGAGAATACGGCAACCCTTCTTTTTATAGCGGTGGTTGCGTTTGCACTTGTTGCGATAGCGGCGTTTTTGATACTTTACAAAGGCTACGGAGTGGTTGCCGCGCTATCATTTATACTTTTCTTCCTTATAGAAATAGCAATGCTTGTAGCGGTTCCGGGAATAGTGTTGTCCGTACCGGGCGTTATAGGTATAGTATTTGCGGCAATAATCTGCATTGACGGATTGATAATAACAATCGCGCGGATAAAAGAGGAGTTTGCCGGCGGAAAGACTGTTAAGGCGGCGATCAGGAACGGAAGCAAACGTGCTTTCCGTCCCATACTCAATACCAATGTCATTGCTTTGGCAATCGCGTTATTACTCTTTGCGTTTACGGGCGGCACACTTAATTGTTTTGCCATAACATTAGGTATCGGAGTAGTGGTATCGTTTATTTCCACTGTTCTCTTTACAAGAATGTTTATCAGCCTTATTCTTCCCGTTTGCCGCAATTCCGAAAAATTCTTTAATCTGAAAAGGTCGGAGGCGTAATCATGAAATACAGCATAACGCAAAAATTCAAGGTATTTTTTATAATAACGATAATTATACTTGCGGCGGGACTTACGCTTTTCGGCGTTTTCGGTTACAATCAGGCGGCTGATTATAGTAGGGGCTATCAACTCAATGTAAGTGTTTCCGAGAATTTCGGCGAGGCGGGAGAAGTAATGAAATCCGCGGCTGACAAATATCTTAGCGGAAAAGGCGTAAAAAGCGCCGATTACGCATTCCAGAAGATAGACGACGGCGAAAAAATAGTTTATAAATTTACCCATGACGTGGGAGAAAAAATAGACGAAGAAGAACTTAAAGAGGCGATTAAAAGCGCGCTTGCAGAAAAAAGTTCGGTTTTGTCCGGTCTTGAAGTAACTTGTGAATATGACAGTACTATAAACTATTACAATTCACAGTTTGTCGGTCTTATAATAGCAGGCTGTATTTCGCTTGCGGCCATATTTGTTTATATGGTTATAATGGAAAGGCTTGCAGGCGCAGTTACCGTTACAGCGGTTACCTTACTTTCCGCACTTATTTTCTTTGCGGCTATGGGGCTTGCGAGAATACCGGCATATCCTTTCGTAGGTGCTATGCTTGTTCTTTGCGCAGTTTTGGGCGCGGTTCTGTCCGCAGGACTTGTTTCGAGATTTAAAGAGCAACTTAAAAATATGGCGGGCGCTAAGGTAACGAGCAGAGAAATTGCAGATAAAGGCACGTCTTACGGAATGTTAAGAATAATGTTTGTATTCGGTGCTTTGGCATTCGTTTCCGTACTGTTTATGGCGATAGGTCCTACGTATATAAGATTTATGGGACTTCAAGTTCTGCTTGCCGATGTAGTGGCAACTTTTACGGCGGTAGGTTATGCTCCTTTCTTGTGGGCGGCTATTAAAAAAGGACCGGACGTAAGGAAAACGGTTAAAGAAAAACCGCAGGAAGAATAAAATACGCTATTATCGATTAAGGCGGGAAATATCCCGCCTTATTTGTTCAAATTTTGTTGAATTAAGGGTGAAAAATACAGAAATCGGTGTAAATAATTTATGAAAATAATCTATGGAGAACAACTTAATTACATAGAGAATGAAAAAGTAAAAAAGATTGCGGACGGATGCGGAATACTTTTCGATACCGCAAGGCTTTTGTTTCGCCGCGGAATAGACACACCTGAAAAAGTAAAGAGATTTTTTTCACCGGGTAAAAAGCATTTTTCAGACCCGTACTTATTTCGTCAAATGGTTGAAGCCGTTAAAAGGGTAGAACAGGCACGCCTTAATAATGAGCACGTGGTTGTTTTCGGAGATTATGACGCTGACGGAATTTGCGCAACGTCTATTATGGTTTATTGCTTGAAAGAGTACGGAATTGAAGCCCAACCTGTTATACCCGAACGTGAGGACGGTTACGGACTCAATCAGGCGATTATACAAAACCTTCATTCGCAAGAGCCGATTGATCTGGTGATAACGGTTGACTGCGGAATAAGCGACAAAGAAAAGATAGATGAAATAAAATCATGGGGAATCGACGTGATAGTAACCGACCATCACGAACCGCCCGAGATACTTCCCGACTGCACGGTAATAAATCCGAAAGTAAAAAACGAGACATATCCGTTCGACGGACTTTGCGGCGCGGGAGTGGCATATAAATTTGCTTATGCGCTGACAGGTGAAAAAGCAAACTCGCTTCTGGATTTTGCTGCCCTCGCTACTGTTGCGGACAGTATGGAACTTATAGGCGAAAACAGGGATATAGTTTACGAAGGTTTAAAATTATTTAATAAACCGGAAATAAGAACCTGTTTTAAATATATACTCGGCGAAAACCAGAAACAGGTAACCGCTCAGACGCTTGCCTTTGCGGTTGCACCTCGCGTCAATGCAGGCGGCAGAATGGGGGACGCGAATTGTGCGCTCGGACTTTTTATATGCTCAAAGCAGGACGAATGTTTTGACCGAGCCGTTAAACTTAATCAGTATAATATAGCAAGACAGGTGGAATGCGATAATATTTACCGCACGGCAAAAGAAAAAATAAAATCGTCTAAATCCTATAAAGACAGAATCATAATGGTTTATGACCAAGACTGGAAAACGGGTTTTGTCGGTATAGTTGCGGCGCGTCTTGCGGAAGAGTTCAGCCGTCCCGTGATAGTGTTTGCAGGTTATGACGGCGTGTTGAAAGGTTCTGCGCGAAGTACGGATAGCATAAATATATTCGAAGTGATTTCATCTGCCAAAGATTTGCTTGTCGGGTTCGGCGGGCATGCTCAGGCGGCAGGCGTTACAGTTACGACGGAAAATTTTTCTATATTACAGAAATCGCTCAATAGATATATAGAAGAGCGTTTCCCTGAACCTGACGCCGAAAAAACCATATTCGCCGAATGGAAAATCGATAAGGAATTTTCTATTGATTTTGCCCGTGAAATAGAAAAAATGGAACCTTTCGGCGTAGGTAACAGACGTCCGCTTTTCGGGCTAGAAACAGAAGCGGTAAAAGCAAAGCCTATAAAAGCAGGTTCGCCGCATTATTCATTCAGATGCGAAGGAACGGAAATAATGGATTTCAACGGTGAGAAAGACGTGGAAATTCTTTCTCTGCCTATAAAAAAACAGATTGTTTTTGAGCCTAATCTTTCGGTTTTCCGTGGGAAAGAATATTTTAAAGGGTATCTTAAATGTATTGTTCCCGAATTATTTTTTCCCGATTACGAACTTTACATATTTATGAAAGAATTAAAAAAACTTTCAACCGATATAGAACCTTTTTCGGGGAATATATGTGAAAAAATATCTTTATCCGCCGAAGAATCAAAGCGCAGCGGATACGGTACGTTGTTTGCGCTAAACGATTATAAATCGCTTGAAAAATATCCCCAGTTAAAAGGTCTGCCCGTGTCGTTTTATATGCCGGAAAGGGAAAACTACGCCGATTGCGCAGTTATATCTTTAATAAATGTTCCAGACGGTTATGATAAGGTGATTTATCTCGACGCTCCGTTAGGAGTGTTTAACGGCGTCAAAAATTATATTGCGGAAAACGTAAGCGGAATCAATTTTATCGATAAAATAAGTTTAGACAGGTCAGATGTCGCAAAAATATATAATATACTGAAAAATTTTACAGGTAAAGAATTTTCTTCAAGCGCCGCATTTTACGAAAAGTACAAACCGTGTGATAACGGCTATCAGTTTATTTTCGTAACAGAAGTTTTAATGGAACTCGGAATATTTTTTGTCAAGGACGGTATGCTGAGACAGGATATACAGGTAAAAAGCGCATTGACAAATTCGGTTTTATATAGTAAAATGAACGTTATTAAAGGATAACGGCAATAAAAAGTATGACGAATATTTTGGAAAGTCTTGAAAACAATTATGAAGGGAAAGACCTTCTCTTATGCCGAAAGGCGTACGATTTTGCCAAAAAAGCGCACGCCAATCAGAAAAGAGCCTCGGGTGAGGAGTATTTTACTCACCCGTGCGCCGTCGCGCAGATTTTAGTGGATTTAGGGCTTGATTCGGCAACTATCGCCGCGGCATTCCTTCATGACGTTATAGAAGACACGCCGGTTTCCGAGGGCGATATCAAAAAAGAGTTCGGGGAAGAAGTGCTCGAACTTGTGGTGGGCGTTACAAAACTTGAAAAAATAGAATTTACTTCACAGGAAGAAGAACAGGCGGAAAATTTCAGAAAGATTTTCGTCGCCATGGCAAAAGATATAAGGGTAATAATTATTAAACTTGCGGACAGACTTCACAACATGCGCTCGCTTAATTTTCTCTCTGTCGAACGTCAGCAGAGAATGGCGAGAGAAACTCTTGAAGTTTACGCTCCGCTTGCCGACAGGCTCGGAATTTCGCAGATAAAGTGCGAACTGGAAGACTTGTGCCTTAAATATCTCGAACCGGATTTCTACGAATATCTCACGACTAACATCGACGAGCGCATGAAAGAAAATATAGGGCTTGTCGAACACGTGGTTGAAGAAGTGAAAAAGATGCTTGCCGATTCCAATATTAAGGGAGAGGTTTTCGGAAGAAGGAAGCACCTTTACAGTATTTACAGAAAAATGAAAGAGAGAAACAAAACTCTCGATCAGATATATGACCTTGTTGCGGTAAGGGTAATAGTAAATACGGTTGACGAATGTTATGAAATTTTAGGTAAGATTCATCATAAATGGAAACCCGTGCCCGGCAGAATAAAGGACTATATTGCTACTCCCAAGCCCAATATGTACCGTTCGCTGCACACCACGGTAGTAACTAATTTCGGAAGGATTTTTGAAATACAGATACGTACTTACGAGATGAACCACGCTGCCGAATACGGTATTGCCGCGCACTGGAAATATAAAGAAAATAAAAAGGAAGAGGACGATTTTGATTCCCGCCTTTCCTGGATAAGGGAAGTCATGGAATGGCAGGGCGGACTCAAAGACAGTAAAGAATTCCTTAATACCTTAAAAGGCGATATATATTCAAGCGAAGTGCTTGTATTCACTCCGAAAGGCGACGTTATAAGTCTTCCGAAAGGAGCGACGCCTCTGGATTTTGCCTATCATATACACTCTGCGATAGGAAATAAGTGCGTAGGCGCAAAAGTCAATTCCAAAATGGTTCCGTTAAACACCGAATTGCAGGTGGGGGACGTGGTGGAAGTAATAACTTCGCAAAATTCCAAAGGTCCGTCGTGGGACTGGCTTAAAATAGTAAAAAGTTCAAGCGCAAGAGTAAAAATAAAGCAGTTTTTCAAGCGCGAGATGAAAGAGGAAAACGGCAAGACGGGCAAAGCCATGCTTGAAGCGGAAGCAAAACGCCGCGGTTTCAGCCTCGGAGATCTTCTGACGGAAACTTCTTTTGTCAGACTTGCCGCAAGGATGTCTTTTTCCAATCAGGACGAAATGTTCTCTTCGGTTGGCTACGGTGCGGTTTCCGCAAATCAGGTAATTATAAAACTTATAGATTATTACCGTAAAACTCAACCTCAGACCGAGATAACCAAATATTACAAGGTAAAAGAAAATAACAGCGGAAACGGCGTTAAAGTCAAGGGGATGGCGGGAATACTCGTCAGATTTGCGGGGTGCTGCAACCCTGTTCCGGGTGATGAGATAGTCGGCTTTATTTCACGCGGACACGGGGTAACCGTACACAGAAAGGACTGTCCTAACCTTAAACAGGCGGAAAACGACAGACTTATAGAAGTTACCTGGTCCGGAAGGTCTGACGAAACTTCATATAACGCGGGAATAAAGGTAATAGGAAGCGATCAGGTTTCCGTTCTTACGGTTGTGGCGGCGGCAGTCGCTCAACTTAAACTTCACATTGTATCCACGAACGGCAGAACAGACAACAGGACAAAACAGGCAATAGTGGAGTTTAACATCAAACTTAACGGCAAGGACGAACTTGATAATCTTATTAAAAAACTTAAACAGGAAAGTATAATAACCGACGTATTCAGGACGACAACTTAATGAAAATATTACATTTACAATCGGGCCCGCTCAATGTGAATACTTATTTTCTTGTAAACGAGGGGACCAAAACAGCCGTGGTTATAGACGGCGGTGAAAATTATAAACTTATCAAACAGACAGAGGAAAAGTACGGTTTTAAAATTAAAGCCGTACTTCTCACGCACGCTCATTTCGACCATGCTGGCAACGCAAAAAAGTTGCAGGACGACGGCGCGAAGATTTATATAAGCGAAAAAGACGCGCCCAAACTTTCTGACGGCGGTAACCTTGCCTCTGATTTCGGCAGACATTTTGAAAGTTTTGTTCCCGACGTTCTGTTTCGGGACGGAGACACGCTTGACATTGAGGGTATAGAGATAAAAGTTATTTTAACTCCCGGGCATACAGACGGTTCGGCTTGCTTTATAGTCGGCAACGCAATATTTACGGGCGATACCCTTTTTCACGAATGTGTGGGACGTACAGATTTCAAAACAGGCAGCAGTAAAGATATGATTGCTTCCGTAAAGCGGCTTTTTGCACTTCAGGGCGATTATGTCGTGTATCCGGGACATGACGAGTTTACCACACTCGATTACGAACGAAAACATAATATTTTTGCGGAATACAGTTGACGGAATATGATTGATACGGATTTGAAGTTCTGCGAAAGCGAACTTAACGAAGTTATAAATATGTTTGCCGGTGCGGACGGTTTAAAAATAAGGCATATTTTTTCCGAAAAAGACGACAGAGTGGTAAATACCGTTGTGGTAAACGGTAAAAGTTACGCTTTCGGAAATTTGCTTACAGGGGTAAAAAACGATATAGAGCGAAAAAGATATGTAAAACGCTATGCTAAACTGTCGCTGTATAAGGCTTTGTCCGCGGTTTATGGCATAAAATTACCTTGGGGCGCTCTTACGGGTATAAGACCTACTAAACTTGCTTATCAGCAGTTAGAAGAAACGGGTGAATTCAGGGACTTTTTTATAAATACCATGAAGGTTTCAGAGCAAAAGACGGATTTGGTCGAAAAAGTTCTGGAAAGTCAGAAAGGCATTTATGAAAAGGACGACGATAATACCGATTTTTTTGTTTTTATTCCTTTTTGCCCGTCAAGGTGTAAATACTGTTCTTTTATAAGCGCCGACATTAAGGGTGCGGCGAAATACGTTGACGAATATGTTGACGTGCTTATAAAGGAAATAAGAGAGAGCGCGCGTTACATAAGAAAATTGAAAAGCATTTACGTGGGCGGAGGAACGCCCGTGGCTCTTGAAGATAAAGCGCTGAAAAAGATAATTGAAGAAATCGCCAAAATAAACACGGGCGTGGAATTTACCGTTGAGGCTGGAAGACCTGACAGAATTACCGAGCAAAATTTGCAGATATTCAAAGACTGCGGAGTAACTCGAATATGTATAAATCCGCAGACATTCAACGATAAGACGCTTACTCTCTTAGGTAGGAAACATACCGCGGCAGAGGTCGAAGAGAAATTTCTGGCCGCAAAAGATTACTTTATAACAAATATGGATTTGATAGCCGGTCTGACGGGTGAGGATTTTGAAGATTTTAAGTATTCTCTCGATAAAGCGGTCAGTTTATCGCCCGACAATATAACCGTGCATACTTTATGCGTAAAGCGCGGTTCGGAACTTGCAGAAGGAGTAAAACGGCTGGACGCGGGAGAGGTTTCGAAAATGGTGGATTATGCAGGTATAGCTCTCGGCAAAAACGGTTATAATCCCTATTATCTATACAGACAAAAATATATGGCGGGAAATTTGGAAAACGTCGGTTACTGCCGTAAAGGAAAAGCGTGCGTCTATAATATTGACGTCATGGAGGAAATCAGCAGTACGGTTGCATGCGGCGCGAATGCCATAAGTAAAAGGGTAACGGGTATGGG
>CALWBJ010000041.1 GCA_944376035.1 uncultured Clostridia bacterium
ACGCTCACACCTACAAAGCGGAAGAAGATATAAAAGAATATGTGAAGAGCGGAAAAAACATAACCGTAAAAATAACAAGCGTACCGAAAGCGGACGATGATTCTGCCGCTGAATTTGCTAAGCTGGCAGAGCAGGCGGGGGCTAAACTTGTTACTGTGCACGGAAGAGTTCGCGAGGCTTACTACTCGGGCGAACCGGACTTTCGGGCGATAGAACGCGCCGTCCGCGCCGTTAAAATTCCCGTAATAGCAAACGGAGGCATTTTTACGCAAGAAGATGCGGACAACATGATTTCAAAAACGGGCGCGGACGGCGTAATGCTTGCCCGCGGAGCGCTTGCAGACCCGTTCTTATTTATTAAAATTCTGAAAACCCGTACCGATGTTACATTAAAGGATTTTATATTAAAACATCTTTCATGCGCGGAAAACAGGTACGATAATAGGCGTGCCGCGTTGGAATTTCGAAAGTTCGCGCCGTGGTATTTAAAAGGCAAACCCGGGTTAAAAGATTTAAAAATGCGTATTCAGTCGGCGGAAAGCATTTCGGAATTAAAAGAACTTATCAGAGAAAATTTTAATTGATTTTAATAATAAAACAATAAACAAAAAAATAATAAGTAAAGAAAAAATAAACATAATATAAAAATTTGAAACACCCGACTTGAAGAAGATTGTTTAACAAAAATGCCGTCTTGTAAATAGAATAATAAGAGGACTGTTTTTGCGGGGTGTTTATATGGAAGTATGTCTTGTTACCGATGGCGCTTTAAATTCGGTTTGGCAGGAAAAACTTGATCTTATCGGACAGAAGGATTTGCTTGTGTTCGGTTTTAACGGATTAGGGCTTGTAAGTTACAAGAAAGAACTTTCGGGTGAAACCGAGTACTTTCAGGACCTTGCGAATCTGTCAAAACAATTATCGACGGTTATAGTATGCGGTTGCGATACCGATACGTACGGTGTATTCCGTCATTCCGCGGTTATTGCGGACAGGGGAAAGATACTTGGCGTAACGGATATGGCTCACGCTATCGACGAGAGCGAATTTGTCCCGGGCGGTAATTTCAGGGTTTACGATACGGGCTCGGGAAAGATCGGGTTAATAATAGGCGAAGATTTATATTTTCCCGAAGTGCCGAGAGTACTTGCGTTGTGCGACGCCGATATTATAGTCTGCTTATTCAAAAAACTTGAAAGTTCCATGCCTCAGGTCATGCTGAGAGCGGGGGCGTTTGCCAACGGTGTGGCGATGGCGCTGTGTGCGAAAAATTATGCGGCGGTGTCGGATATACGCGGTAATATAACCGTAGCGAGCGGCGCTGACCTTGTCAACGCGCATATAAAAATCGAGAAAGATTATCGGCTTATTAGTTCGAGGAAAAGGGGCTTATACAGAGATTTTAATTCGGGATATTGATTGAAATTTTTATTTTATATTATTTTGTTGATTTTTTTATTTTTAATATATAAATTATCATACATTTATCATTATGTTTTTAATTTATATCATATATATCAGGGGAAGAATGGGTGAAAAAAAGTAAAGTGCGAATTTAAATTTTAAAGTCTGTTCGTGCAAATGAGGAGAATTATGTCGCTTAATATCGTTTTGGTAGAGCCCGAGATACCGCAGAACGCGGGGAATATAGCCAGGACATGCGCTGTTACGGGCAGTGTGCTGCATATGGTAAGACCTTTGGGATTTGAAGTTACCGATAAATACCTTAAAAGGGCGGGGCTGGATTACTGGCATTTTTTAGATATCCGTTATTATGACAGTATTGAGGAAGTGCTGGAAAAGTTCGATAAGGGCGATAATTTTTACTTTTTCTCTACAAAAGCCAAAATCATTCATTCGGAAGCAAAATATAAAGACGGCGATTTTCTGGTTTTCGGGAAAGAAACGAAGGGACTTCCCGAAAGTCTTTTGGAAAAAAACTATTCGCGTTCGGTGCGCATTCCCATGATGGACGAAACGCGTTCTTTAAATCTTTCCAATTCCGTATGCGTTGGAGTTTACGAGGCATTGCGTCAGATGGATTATATGGGGCTTAAAACAGAAGGAGAGATCCCCGTCAGATAATAAAACGGCAAATAATCGGAAGTAACATACAAAATTTCCCGCAGCGCTTGTAATTAAAGCGCGGCGGGAAATTTTTAATTGTATTCAAACGATTGACAAATTCAGGTATAATTTATAAAATATATAAGAATAATAAAGCATAATAAAGCCGAAATATAATTTCTGCGCAATGCGTTAAAAAAATTAAGGCAGGAGGAGCATAATGAATAAAAAATCCATAAAAGATGTAGACGTAAAAGGTAAAAGATGTCTTGTGAGAGTGGACTTCAACGTTCCCATGAAGGACGGCGTGATAACCGACGAAACGCGTATTAACGGAGCAATTCCCACCATTAAATATCTCATGGAGCACGGTGCAAAAGTAATTTTGTGCTCACATATGGGAAAACCTCATAACATTTTTACAGAGGGCTTTTCGCTTAACAAAAAAGAAAAGAAAGCGGTTGAAGCGCTTCCCGAAAGCGAACAGGCTGCGGCTAAGGCAGAATATCTGAAAAAGGCGCTTAAAGATAAAGAAAAATTCACTTTGCGTCCTGTTGCGGAGAGACTTTCGGAAAAACTCGGCATAAAAGTAAAGTTTGCCGAAGACGTAGTCGGACCTTCCGCGGACGCTACTGTAGCGTCGCTTAAAGACGGCGAAGTAGCGCTTTTGGAAAATACCCGTTTTGAAGCGGGCGAAGAAAAGAGGGACGAAGCGCTCTGCAAGAAACTTGCTTCTTACTGCGACATCTATGTTAACGACGCGTTCGGTACGGCTCACCGCTCTCACGCGACCACTGCGGCTATTGTCGAATACGGTTTTGTAAAGACCGCGGTTTGCGGATTCCTCATCGAAAAAGAACTGTCTGTTATGGCTGACGCTCTTGAAAATCCCGTAAGACCTTTCGTTGCAATTCTCGGCGGAGCGAAGGTAGCGGATAAACTTAAAGTTATAGATAACCTTCTCGATAAAGGCGATTGTCTTATCATAGGCGGCGGAATGGCGTATACCTTTATAAAGGCCAAAGGCGGAAAGGTCGGTACTTCGCTCGTTGACGATGAAAAAATAGATTATTGCCGTGAAATGCTCGAAAAGGCTGATAAACTCGGCAAAAAGATTTATCTGCCCGTTGACGCCGTAGCGGCAAAAGCGTTTCCCGATCCCATTGACGCTAAAATCGATACCAAAGTATTTGCATCCGATAATATACCCGACGATATGATGGGGCTTGACATCGGACCCGAAACAAGAAAGTTATTCGCATCTGTCGTTGCAGACGCAAAGACCGTTATCTTGAACGTACCTATGGGCGTTTTTGAAAATCCCGTACTCGCAGAAGGAACTATTGCGGTAGCAAAAGCGCTTGCCGACGTTTACGGAAAGGCTACCACCATT
>CALWBJ010000042.1 GCA_944376035.1 uncultured Clostridia bacterium
CATAATATAAAACGGGAAATGTCTTACTTTAAGGAAAAGAGAAAACATCGAAAAAAACGGCAGAATGAAAAATAACGAACAGAAAAGCGAAGAATGGAAAGAGGGATTTAATCCGTTTATAAATTCCGACAGTAAGATTTTAATACTCGGAAGTTTTCCGAGCGTAAAATCGAGAGAAGTAGGTTTTTATTACGGAAATCCTCAGAACAGATTCTGGAAAACAGTCGCTCTGGCTGTAAACGACCGAGTGCCTGTAAGTACAAAAGAGAAGAAAGATTTTCTCGTTAAACACCGAATAGCGTTGTGGGACGTAATGGAGAAAAGTACAATTTCCGGCAGCAGCGACGGCGACCTTAATTATCATACGGGAGTACCCGCGGACATAAAAAGCGTTATAAACTCTGCTGAAAATATTAAACTGATAATTTGTAACGGCAAGAAAGCGTTTGAAGTATTCAGCGATATATATCCCGACTGTAACATTTTATCTGTATATTTAACCTCTACGAGTTCTGCAAATCCCCGTTTTAATCAGGAGCAGTGGATAGAAACCATAAAAAAGGCTTTGAGCAAATAACTAATAAGACTTATAAATATGTAATTTAATCTGCCGCGGCTTAAAATGTTTTAAGCCGCGGCTATGATTTTAAAAATTTTCGGGAATTTAAGGTTAAATTAAGTCATTGGGTCTTGACAAACCGCAACAGGTTGCGTATAATTATATGTGTAAAAATAAATATTTACACGGAAAGTATATCGTTAAAAAAGATTTGCTTTAAGGCTATATTACCTTTTTAATCAGATATTATCTGGAAAATTTCGGTAATATCTGACAAAGTTTTCAATGACGGAAAAACCGTGTGAGCGTATTTTAATCAAAAAAAATAAAAGCAATATATTGCTTAAAACGGAGCGGACAAAAGATGAGAGCGAAAAGAGGACAATTTATTATGGGAGCAATCTCACTGCTTTCCAACGAATTCAACGGTTTCGGAGACGACATAATAGAAGAACTTACTTATAAGCAATGGTTTTTGCTTATGATGCTTTCGCGTATGGAAGAAACGGGGAGCAATATAAACACTATAGCGGATTTTGTAGGAACTACGAGGCAGAATATCAAAAAAATGCTTACGCCGCTTGAAGAAAAAGGTTTTGTCAGTATAGTCAGGTCTGGGGCGGACGCAAGGTCTTTAAGCGTCGAACTCACAAAGAAATCTTATGATTTTTTCAGGGAAAACGACGGGAAGATAGCAATGGCGACCGAGCAACTTTTTGCTCCGCTCAGTGAGGAGGAAATGGATGTTCTCACTTCGCTTTTAAAAAAACTCATGTTTTGTATTGAAGAATACGCCGAAAAACACGCTACCGAGAATTAAAATATTTTGGTATTTTTGGTAATATTAAAAAAGTTATAAAATGTTCTTTAATCAATTTAAATGATAATTTAACTAAGATAAAAGTTGATTTTGCCGCACAATAATGATAAAATAAACAGAAACAGCAGATTAAGATATCGCAAAGAAAGCGATGGTAATTGAGAAACCAGCGAGGGAAATATGAAACTGACCGTATGTATAGGAAGCGCCTGTCATATAAAAGGTTCGCGCAGTGTGGTAGAGATATTCCGCGAACTTATAGAAAACAACGACTTGTCGGAAAAAATAGAACTTATAGGAACTTTTTGCATGGGGAAGTGCGACAGCGGAGTCTGTGTCGATGCCGACGGGGAGTTTTTTTCGGTAAAACCTGAGAATGCGAAGGAGTTTTTTGAAGAGAATATCATACCGAAGGTAAAAAGCGTATGACGATAGTACAGGTGTGCGTAGGCAGTTCCTGCCATATCAAAGGTGCGCCGGAAATAGTTGAAGCGCTCAAAGAATCGATACATAAATACGGGCTTGAAGACGAAGTCGTTCTGACGGGAAGTTTTTGTCTCGGTAAGTGTAACCGGACGGGAGTAACCGTAACCGTCAATGACGAGGTATATACGGGTATAACCGCGACAAATTTTAAAGAGTTTTTTACAGAAAAGATTTTAAAATCTACGGAGGCGAAAGGTTGATATGGCGGAGTGTCTGACTCTTAAAAAGTCAAACTGCAAAAACTGTTATAAATGTATCAGGCACTGTCCTGTAAAATCCATAAGATTTTCTGGGAACCAGGCGCACATAATACCCGAAGAGTGTATACTTTGCGGGCATTGTTTTGTCGTTTGTCCGCAGAACGCAAAAGAGATAGTTGACGAAACCGAAAAAGCAAAAGTGCTCATAAATTCGGGCGCGCCCGTATACGTAAGTCTTGCTCCTTCATTTATAGCCAATTATGACGCAGGAATCGAGTCGATGCGCGCGGCTCTTAAAAAACTGGGATTTGCCGACGCGGAAGAGACGGCTATCGGCGCTACGATAGTTAAAAGAGAATATGACAGAATGCTGAAAGAGGACGGAAGAGATATCATAATAACTTCCTGTTGCCATTCGGTAAATCTTCTTATACAGAAATACTTTCCGAAAGAACTTATGTATCTTGCGGACGTATATTCGCCTATGCAGGCGCACTGTCTTGACATAAAGAAACGCTATCCGGGAGCAAAGACGGTATTTATAGGACCTTGCGTTGCCAAAAAGGACGAGGCTCAGCGGTATCCCGGGATTGTGGACGCCGTTCTTACGTTTGAAGAACTTACGCGCTGGCTCAAAGAATCGGGGATAGAGATTGAAAAAGAAAAAGACGATACGGAAAAGAGTCTTGCCCGGTTTTTCCCGACCACGGGCGGAATTTTAAAGACCATGGTCAAAGAGTCAAAAGATTATTCTTATCTTGCAATCGACGGAGTGGAAAACTGTATTTCCGCGTTAAGAGATATAGAAAACGGCAATATACATAAATGTTTTATAGAGATGTCCGCTTGTTCGGGGAGTTGTATAGGCGGCCCTGTCATGGAAAAATATCACCCGTCGCCTGTCAGGGAATATATGGCAGTGGAAAAGTATGCGGGTAAAAAAGATTTTGACGTTAATCAGCCTGATTTTACCGAACTGAAAAAGCAGTTTAACATACTCGGAACGGACGCGGTTATTCCGACGGAAGAAGAAATACTTTCTACTTTGCGGCAGATGGGTAAGATAAAACCTTCCGACGAACTGAATTGCGGCTCTTGCGGATATAATACCTGCCGCGAAAAGGCGATAGCGATATGTCAGGGCAAAGCGGAGATATCGATGTGTCTGCCGTATCTGAAAGAAAGAGCGGAAAGTTTTTCGGACAGCATTGTCAAGAATACGCCTAACGGTATAATAGTGGTCAACGAAAATCTCGAAGTTCAGCAGATAAACGCCGCGGCAAGGAAATTTATGAACATACGCTCGTCGTCGGATATAATGGGCGAACCGGTTGTGAGAATAATGGATCCGAACATCTTTCTTGAAGTGTTAAACAGCGGCAGAGCGGTAAGAAACCGCAGAGCATATTTTGCAGAGTATAAAAAATATGCCGAGCAGACAGTGGTTTACGACAGTGAAAATCACCTTATAATCTGCATAATGGCCGATATAACGGAAGAGGAAAAGGAACGGGAGAAAAAAGAGAATATAGGTCGTCAGACAATAGAGACGGCAGATAAAGTCGTAGATAAACAAATGCGTATCGTGCAGGAAATAGCATCTCTTCTCGGAGAGACTGCTGCCGAAACCAAGATCGCGCTCACCAAACTCAAGGAGTCCATAACCGATGAATGACCTGTGTGCGGATATAGGCTATAAGAGCATAAATCATGAGGGCGAGCAGTTGTGCGGGGACAGAGTAGACGTCGTCGAAAGTGGAGAGACTTCATCGGTGATAGTGCTTGCCGACGGTTTGGGAAGCGGCGTTAAAGCCAATATACTTTCCACGCTGACTTCCAAAATAATATCCACCATGCTGTCGGAAGGGCTATCTGTTGAAGATTGCGTCGAGACGATAGCGGCGACACTGCCCGTTTGTTCTGTGCGCGGGGTGGCTTATTCAACTTTTACCATAATCCATATTATAGATAATGAAAAAGCGGAAATAATATGGTATGATAATCCTAAGGTGATATTGCTGAGAAACGGCGTAAATTACGATTATGCTTCTACTCAGACTGTAGTTTGCGGAAAGAATATAAACAGGAGCACGGTAATGCTGTGCGAGGGTGATATTTTTGTAGCGATGAGCGACGGCTGTCCCCATGCGGGAATAGGCATACAGTATAATTTCGGCTGGAACAGAGAAGAAATAATCAAATTTCTCGAACCGCTCTGCGCAGTTGGATACACGGCAAAGACGCTTGCAACTATACTTATCGACGAATGCAACACTCTTTACGGCGGGAAGCCGGGCGATGACGCCACCGCCTGTGTTGTAAGGATAAGAAAACGCGTTCCGATGAATCTGCTTTTCGGACCTCCCGCCAGCAGGGACGACAACGACAGAATGATGTCCTTGTTTTTTTCCAAAGAGGGAAAACACATTGTTTGCGGAGGTACAACGGCGTCGATAGCGGCAAAATATCTCGGAAAGACCGTAAAGACCAGTCTTGATTTCGAGTCAAAAGATATTCCGCCCATCTCCGAGATTGAGGGGGTGGATCTGGTTACCGAAGGTGTGATAACGATAAATAAAGTATTAACTTATGCAAAAGATTATCTGAAAGGTAATGAAAGTTACGAACAGTGGGGGTTTAAGAGGGACGGTGCGTCGCAGATAGCAAGGCTTCTTTTCGAAGAGGCGACAGATATAAACTTTTTCGTGGGGCGAGCAATAAATCCCGCGCACCAGAATCCTGAACTGCCCATTAATTTCAATATAAAGATGAATCTTGTTGAAGAACTTTCCAAATGTCTGAAACAAATGGGAAAAAAAATAAAAGTAAGTTATTTTTAAAATATCCGGGAAGGTAATTACGTAAAAATGGAAGAAAAGAAACTGAGGAAATTCGATACGAAAGTACAATATCTCAAATATAAGGTTCTGCGCGAGGTTGCCAGGGCTGCATGGGCGGGCGATCTTAACGAAAAAGCGATAGACATACCGAAAATAATAGTTCCGGGCAAAATACCGACCATGCGTTGCTGCGTATATAAAGAGCGGGCGATACTTACCGAACGCGTCAAAATAGCGATGGGCGGAGATAAAAATAATCCCAACGTAATAGAGGTAATAGATATAGCGTGCGACGAATGTCCTATGGGCGGATACGAAGTCACCGAGGCGTGCAGGGGATGTCTTGCTCACCGCTGTGAGGACGTGTGCAAAAGAGGCGCAATCACATTCGACGCGCATCAGAAAGCGCACATAGATAAGAGTAAGTGCGTGGAATGCGGAATGTGCGCAAAAGTATGCCCGTACAGCGCTATACACAATTTCAAACGTCCGTGCGAGACAGCGTGTAAGATAAAAGCAATATCAATGGATGAAAATAAGGCGGCGAAGATAGATAACAACAAGTGCATATCTTGCGGCGCATGCGTTTATCAGTGTCCGTTCGGCGCGATTACCGATAAATCTTTTATCGTTGACGTTATAGAGACCATAAAAAAAAGTGAGAACAACAGCAGATATAAAATGTATGCCGTTGTTGCTCCGTCAATATCCAGTCAGTTTTCATACGCCAAACTCGGGCAGGTTATAACAGGCATAAAAGAACTCGGGTTTCATACTGTGGTAGAAGCGGCGCTCGGCGCGGATATGGTTGCTCAGGCTGAGTCTAAGGAGTTGGCAGAACGAGGATTTCTGACCAGTTCGTGCTGTCCCGCTTTCGTCGATTATATTAAAAAAAGTTTTCCCGATTTGAAGCCGTTTGTTTCTACGACGCTGTCGCCGATGGCTATGATATCGAGGTATATAAAATCAACCGACAAGGATGCAAAAGTAATATTTATAGGACCTTGCACGGCAAAGAAAATGGAAGTACAGAAAGAAAGCGTAAAAGACTATGTCGACGCCGCGCTGACGTTTGAAGAATTGCAGGCGCTTTTTGACAGTAAAGATATAGACATTACCGCTCTTCCCGAAGGAGTACTTGACAACGCCTCTTATTTCGGCAGGATTTTTGCCCGATGCGGAGGCCTTGCGGAGGCGGTCGCGGAGGGACTTAAAGAGCAGAATATTGATTTTAAGTTAAAACCCATATCCTGCGACGGTATAGAGGCGTGCAAAATGGCGCTTTTAAAAAAGAGCAAAAATGTTATCGATGCTAACTTTATCGAAGGTATGGCATGCATAGGCGGCTGTATAGGCGGAGCGGGATGTCTGACTCATCAGGAGCGGAGTAAGGAAGAAGTCAACAGTTACGGAAGACAGGCTCTTGAAAAAACCATATCGGACGCCGTTTCCGTGTTGAAATAATGTTGATTTAATATTTATTTTAATATTAATATTTTAATATTTATATTTAATTATAATATATATTAAATAGAAAAATATATTAAATAGAAAATAGATAAATAAATAGAAAATAGATAAATTGTGAAAATAAGCGTTACACTCGATAATATAATTTACCGAATTGATGAATTGTCAAACTAAGAGCAACACTTTTTAAGATTTAGTTCAAACAAATCTTGCGGTGTCTGGTAATGCAAAACTTTTTTAGGCCTGGCGTTTATTAACGCCAGGTTCTTTTTTAATGTA
>CALWBJ010000043.1 GCA_944376035.1 uncultured Clostridia bacterium
CGGACAGAAGCGTATCCTTTGCCATGTCTGAAAAACACTTTAAAGAAAAACTTAATACCGAACAGTACGAGAAGTGTATAGATATAAGGCGTTGTCGGTTGGCAACCCTGATGCCGCTTCCTCTTAGGGCTCAGGGGGTTAACGGTTACGAGATTCTTTCCGAGGACGAGAGTTCTCCTTTTACCGCGCCAAAGGATATAACCGCAACTAAAAAGGTTAAAGCGCAAATTAAACAGGGCAAGGACAAACAATGGGAAAGACGTCTTCTTGATTTGTCAATGAAAAATACCCTTCTTAACTTTAAAAGCGATCAGGGCGTACTTCATATTTACTCTGCGTCTCCCGACGCGACGATGAAAATATTTGCAGAAAAAACCGAAATGGCGCTTGAATACAGGATAAATAAAGACTCAAAGTCCGTAAAATCAGGTATAGGGGCAGGGGGACCCGGCAAAGCGCTTAAAGAACTTATTACTCTTGAAGGCAATTCGGGGATATTGCGTACATATTCGTTGAAAGAAGAATTTGAAGAAGCCATACACCGTCTTATAAGACGAAGCAAGGAAGCCGATGAGGAATCGGGAACTAAAATACTGTATATTGCTTACGGCTTTTTAAAATGGCGGCAGAAAAACGACTCTTCGGACAGGTTTGCGCCCCTTGTACTGCAGCCTATAACCATAAAAGCCGCTAAGGGCGGAATGGGATATTCGGTGTGTATAACAGATGAAGAGCCGACAGTGAACTCAACTCTTCTTGAATTTCTGAAACGCGAATTCAACATAGACGTGAGAGGACTCGACGGGGGAGTTAAAGGACTAAAAATTTCATAAGTTCTTGCTATGATCAGGATAGAAATCGTCGAAATGAAAGACTGGGAAGTTTATGACGACGTTTATATCGCGCCATTTTCTTTTGCGCGCTATCAGATGTGGCAGGATTTAAGGAAAAATATAGGCGAATTTTCCAAGAATAAAATAATATCCGCTCTTCTTAACAACAGACCTGTAACAGACGAAGGGGAAGACGCCGATTATACCGAAGATGCCAGCCCGTCTTCGGAAGTGCTTATGCCTTTGCCTGCCGACAGTTCGCAGTGGGAAGCGGTTGCGCTGTCGAGAAGCGGAAAGACATTTGTGTTGCACGGTCCGCCCGGTACGGGTAAGAGCCAGACCATAACAAATATGATAGCAAACGCCTTAAACGACGGTAAAAGCGTGTTGTTTGTCGCAGAAAAGCAGGCGGCGCTTTCTGTCGTTAAAAAACGTCTTGACGGTATCGGTATAGGAGATTTCTGTCTCGAACTGCATTCGGGCAAAACCAATAAATCCGATGTTCTGCAAAAGTTGCAGAGCACGCTTGCCCTTGCGGGCAGCAGTCAGGTTACCGACATAAGAGCGAGAGCGGAAAATATAGACTCCATAAAGAAAAAACTGATAGAGACGGCGAGCGCGCTGCATAAACGCAGAAGACTCGGGGTATCTTTATACGAGGCGATGCTTATTTATCAGAAAAACAGACACGCTCCCGACATAATGAATATCGAAAGCACGTTTTATGACGGACTTACAAAAGATAAAATAGAAAAATACGAAGAGATGATGGTTCGTGCGGCTGCTGCCGCCAAGGAATGCGGCGGAGTGCACAATTCACCTTTTGCGAACGTAAACCTGACCGAATACAGCCTTGCCAAAAGGGATTCTCTTTACTGTTCGGCGGAAGTCATAATAACCGAAATTAAACATCTTAAAAATTACATAGCGCTGTTTTTGGAACTTTACAGACAGAAAATAAGCGTTTTAACTCGTAAAAAACTTGAAAATCTCAAAGAGATAGCCTCGATTCTCGACGGCGGCGGATTAAAGAAATATTTTAAGGAAAGCGAAGAGGAATTTCTTGCCTTTTACAATGCCAATATAGTGCTTGACGGAGCGCTGGAATATTATTTCGGGCACTGTCGGAAACTTATTGACGCCTCAAAGGATTACGAAAATATTTTAAATGATTTTGAAAGCGGAAACGATATAAAGAAAAATGCCGCCGCAGTGAGATTGCTGGATAAAATCAAAAAGACGGAAATAAATCCGCTCGATCAGTCCGAACGGGAAAAGACGCTTGAATGTCTGTGCCGTATTTATCGGGCAATGTCGGTCATAAAGAGCAATACTCAACTTTCAAGGAACTTTACGCAGGCATTCGGAAAGACAGACTTTTTTGACGGCAGAAAAAAATATCTTGCGGATCTTTATAAATTAAATCGCCTTGCTTCGGAATTGTTTATGGACTACAATGCGGACGGGTTTTTCAGCATGTGTATAAGAGCGGTAAACGGATACACGAAACCTGTTCTGAAAGGTCTTATACGTTCGCTTGCAAGTTTTATGTCTGCAGAAGAGAGTTTTTTGGAGTGTACGGCTGCGGACAGGGCGCAGATTCCCGAAGAAGACGTGCTTGATTATTACACCTCAAAAGCAGGTGCGCTGATTGATAATATCGATATGCTCGGAAGTTGGTGCGCATATATGGATACGGCTTATAAACTTGAAAAAGCGGGGCTTAAATTCATAACCGACGCACTTGAAAGCGGGACTGTCAGCGGTGAAAACATAATAGCGGGATTTGAGAAGAATATATATAAGAATTTCCTTGATACCAATATACCGCTCGATCCCGTACTGTCCCGTTTTTCGGCGGCATTTACGGACGAACAGTCGGAAGCGTTAAGGTTGTCGCTCGAAGAGTTTACAAAAGAGGAGCGCGAGCATATTAGGTCAGAACTTGTAAGCAGGTTGCCCACTGTAAACACAGACGGCGAACTCAGCGTGGAACTATTAAATCTGCAACGCATGGCAAAGAACAACCTTCGCGGTTCGGGGCTAAGAAAACTTTTTGCGGAGATACCCGAACTTATAAAGACGGTAGCGCCTTGTATGCTGATGAGCCCGATAACCGTATCGCAGTATCTTCAACCGGAAAACGGACTTTTCGATATGGTTATATTCGACGAGGCGTCGCAGATGCCTACGGCGGAAGCGGTCGGATCTCTTGCGCGAGCAAAACAGGCTGTAATAGTCGGAGACCCCAAACAGTTGCCGCCCACAATGTTTTTCAATGCCAATTATATTGATGAAGACAATCTCGAAAACGAAGATCTTGAAAGCGTTTTAGACGATTGTCTTGCCCTCGGTATCCCCGAGCGGCATCTTACCTGGCATTACCGCAGTAAACACGAAAGTCTCATAGCGTTTTCCAATATCATGTATTACGGCAGGAAACTGTGTACATTCCCGTCGCCCGATTCACTTGACAGCCGTGTAAAATTTGTAAGGGTAGAAGACGGTGTGTACGACAGAAGTCTTACTAAACGTAACGTAGCCGAAGCGGAAGCGTTGATTAAAGAGGTCATAGGCAGACTAAAAGACCCTATAAAAAGAAAGTCCAGCATAGGTATAGTAACTTTCAGTACGGTGCAGAAAGATTATATAGAAAGAAAATTATCGGCGGCAGTGTCGGCGGCGGGGCTTGAAAGCGTCGCTTACGAGGGAGAGGAACCGATATTTGTCAAAAATCTTGAAAACGTACAGGGTGACGAGCGGGACGTTATATTATTTTCCGTTTGCTACGGACCGGATAAACGCGGCAAGGTTTCGCTTAATTTCGGACCTTTGAATCAGGCGGGCGGTTGGAGAAGACTTAACGTCGCCGTATCCCGTGCGAGAGAGGAGATGGTGGTGTTCTCATCCATGACCAGCGCGATGATAAACCTTGCAAAAACCAACAGTAAGGGTGTCGCGGGACTGAAAGCATTCCTTGAATTTGCCGAAAAAGGCAGAACGACCATAGCGCTGAGATCCGAGGACGTACAGACAAAACACAATGCGGGAATAGGTAAATACATTGCCGAAGAACTGTCGTCATACGGTTACGAGTGCCGATACGACGTCGGCGTTTCCGATTTCAAAATAGACGTTGCGGTTATAGACCCGAATAACAAACACAGGTTTATACTCGCGGTTATGTGCGACGGTTCTTGCGATTTTTCGGTTAAAGACAGGAACGTTTTGCAGATACAGACGTTAAAGCGGAACAACTGGAATGTTATAAGAATATACGCGGTAAACTACTACAATAATCCTAAGCGTGAGATAAAGAAAATAAAAGACATGCTCGACAGGCTTACGGGTGCGGACAAGAGAACTGGTACGGGACTCAACCGACTTAAAAAAGCCTATAAGAGGGCTGTAACAGAGCAACTTTACGAGAATGCACAGTTTGTAACCGACGGCATGAACGACGAAAGGATTATAAGCCGTCTTAAAGCAATAGTGTCGGCGGAAGAGCCTATATCGGAAGAATTTCTTATAAAGAGATGCTTATCCACTCTCGGTATAGTAAAATACGGAAGCAAAGTAAAAGCGCGTATGTCGGAACTTATATCTTCTTGCGGATTCAAGTATGAGAAACTTTGCGGAAATATTTTTTACAGAAAGACCGACAAAGTAAACAACTTTGAACGTTATCGCGTAGAAGACGGCGAGACAGTTAGAAAAACAGAGACCGATTTTACTCCTTACGAAATTATCGCGCTCATACGCGGCGCGCTGGAAGATAAGGTCGCGCTTTATCCGGACGAGATGATAAACATAATATGCGGAGTGTTCAGAACAGGAAGACCGAGCGAAAAATTCTCTCTCTACATATCCGAATGTATAGCCCTCGGGGAGGAAAGAGGACTGTTCGTGCGTTCGGTTTCGGACAGGATTTCTCTGGCGTAATTTAAAATTTTTGTTTACTTTACGCCATTTTGTATAAAAAATGAATTATTAAAAAAAATAAAAAAACAA
>CALWBJ010000044.1 GCA_944376035.1 uncultured Clostridia bacterium
GGGTGTTAAATGTATTGTTGAAGACGGTGTAGCAAAACTTCCTGACAGAAGTGCATTTGCAGGAAGCGTTGCAACCGCCGATGTTTTGGTAAGGACATGTATCAATGCGGGGATAACGCTTGAAGAAACTGTAAAAATGCTTACGGAAGTTCCTGCCGAATTTATGAAAATAGTCGGTAAAGGAAAAATAATAAAAGGCTATGATGCAGACATTGTAATATTTGATGAAAAAATAAATGTGAAAAAAGTAATTTTAAACGGACTAATTATGAAATAAGGAGAATAAATATGTCAAAATTAGCAATTTTGGGCGGTGAAAAATCTGTTAAAAAAAGTTTAAATGAGTTATCGGTTAAAGTTGTTCCTGGAAAGGCTTATGATACAATAAGAGGTATGCTGGACAGAAATGAAATTTCCATGTCTCCGGTAGTAAACAGTTTTGAAAAAAGATATGCAGAATATATAGGAGTTCCGTATTCGTTGTGTGTTTGTAACGGTACTACGGCTATACAGGCGGGGCTTTTTGCTGTCGGAGTAGGCGATGGCGATGAAGTAATAGTGCCTTCATATACATTTTGGGCGACAGTAGGTCCTGTGGTTGCAAATGGAGCAATTCCCGTTTTTGCAGATGTTGATGAGAATACATACAATCTCAGTGCGAAAACAATCAAACAATGTATTACTAAAAAAACCAAAGCAATAGTTTTAGTGCACGTCTGGGGAAATCCTTGTAATATGGATGAAATAATGGCTTTGGCAAAAGAGTATAAGTTGAAGGTTATAGAAGATTGTTCGCATGCTCACGGAGCAATGTATAAGGGTAAAAAAGTGGGTAGTATAGGAGATGTAGGCTGTTTTTCGTTGCAAGGGTCTAAAGTCCTTCCGGCAGGCGAAGGCGGAATACTTGTTACCTCAAATAAAGAATATTATGACAGAGCCGTCTCTCTTGGTCATTATGAAAGATGCATTAAATTAAGTGAAGATTCGTTATATAGAAGATATATGCTTACAGGTTACGGCTACAAACACAGAATAAATCCTTTGGCAGCGGCTATTGCGGATGCCAATCTTGATCGTCTTGATGAACTTAATAAAATAAGAAACGATAATGCGAGATATTTTGAAGAACTAGTAAAAGATATTGAATTCATAAAATTTCAGAAAGAGGAATCGGGAGCAGATAAAGTTTATGCATATCATTATGCCGAGTATACACCGGAAAAATTCGGTAATTTAAAACTTGCAACATTGCTTCTGGCGTTGGCAAAGGAAGGAGTGGTATGCGGTTCATGCGGGTACGGGAGATTACATTTATCGCCTTTATACACAAAAGACGGTCCGTTTGCAAACGATTATCCTTTTAATACAGAAGCATATAATAAAAGATTTAAGTTAAATGAACTACCTGTTACTGTTAAACTTGCCGACAGAACCTTCATGGCAGCACCTAGATTTGAGACGGCAAATAAAGAGGATATTGAGCAGTATGCAAAAGCATATCATAAAATAAAAGATAATTTGGAAGAATTAATTAATTATGAAAAACAGCAAAAGATAGAAGATCATATAGTGAATGACGGAAGGAGCATAAACTATGTCAAAGGCTGAAAAAAAAGTGAAAGTTGCCGTGATAGGCTGTGGAGTTATAGCCGATTTTCATGTAAAAGCGCTAAACGCGATAGATGATTGTGAAATTGCGGGCGTTTACGGGAACTTACCGGAACAATGTAAAGAATTTGCCGAAAAATATAACTTAAAAGTTTTTACAAGCATGGAAGAAGTTTTCAGTTCCGATTGCGACATGATAACTTTATGCACGCCAAGCGGAACACACGCTGAAATATCGGTAAATGCGATGAAAAGGGGCAAGCATGTAATAGTTGAAAAACCTTTGGCATTAACGGTGGAGGAATGTGATGAAATAATAGAGACAGAGAAGGCTACAGGCAAAATTTGCGCTCCTATATCACAATTAAGGTATTCCGACAATGTAAGACAGGTAAAAAAAGCGGTTGAAGCAGGAAAATTCGGTAAATTGACCCTTTGCAGTGTCTATATGAAATTTTATCGTTCTGAAAGTTATTACGCAGGAAGTTGGAGAGGAACGAAAAAGATGGATGGCGGCGGGGCGCTTATGAATCAAGGAATACACGGCATTGATATTTTAAGATACATTGTCGGAAACGTTAAGAGTGTTCAGGCAAAAGTTTCTACGTTAGTACATAATATAGAAGTCGAAGATACGGCTGTTGCGGCGATAGAATTTGATAGAGGGGCGCTCGGGGTAATAGAGGGCGCGACCTCCGTAATGCCCGGTTACCCAAGGCGTTTGGAGATTTGCGGAGAAAAAGGAAGCCTGGCAATGGAAGAAGATGCTATAGTTAAAGTTGACGTACCCGATTTAGATTTGAAGATTTCAAAAAATGATGCGGAAAATTTCAAAGATCCGGCGGCGTTTTCATTTGAAGGACACAGGCGTCAATTCAACAATATCATAAATGCTGTTTTGGGAAAAGAAAAATTAGAATATACGAGTAAAGATGCTGCGGAGACGGTAAAGTTGATTTTGAGTATTTATAAATCATCAGAAACCGGGGAAAGAGTTTATCTGTAAT
>CALWBJ010000045.1 GCA_944376035.1 uncultured Clostridia bacterium
GCCCACAACGTAATCTTTACCAAGATATGCTCCGTGGCAACACCCAGCCATAAGACATCCCACACGGCCAAAAGCGTGGGCAATAGTTACGCAAATAGGCGCTGTAAGTAAAATTTTATTGAATTCCTTTTTATGTAAATCTTTCTTGTTACCCTTAAAGTAAAAATGTCCCCATCCGAAATATACAATAAGGAAAGCCGCCGCACCGCCGATAAATCCGCCCATTGCGGTTATTCCTGCATGGTAAAAGTCAAAATAACCTCTCTCTATCCAGTCATAAATCGCCTGAAAGAATTTAGCCGCCAGAAATCCCAAAGCAATGGCTATAAGCGCAACGAAAAATATAAAGTCCTGCACGCTGCTGTCCATTTTTTTGTGCTTTGTGTAGTAATAAAAAACTATAAGACAAACTACTATACCCAAAGCAATCATTATGCCGTACAGATAAATTTGCAAATGGTAACCGAAAATATACACCGGATAACCGAATATCAATTCAAGCAAGTCGTGATTGAACATAATGCCTCCTTTTTTATACATTATACATACCTGACAAAAAAAAGTCAACGATTATCTTTTTTTCGATAATTTTTTATTTGCAATTTTTTATTAATTGTGTATAATATTATAGAGTGCTTTGGAGAAGTATCGAAGTGGTCGTAACGAGCTGCACTCGAAATGCAGTTGTCCGGTTTCGGGCACATGGGTTCGAATCCCATCTTCTCCGCCAGGACGTCCTCATAAGAACTAAGATGTTCTTATGAGGATATTTTTATTTGGAAATTTTTATATCTTTACATTAAAATAAAAATAAAAATTCTTAAACAGACAGATATAAATTTTTATTATACGAACAATATTTGAATACGTTAATAATATTAAAAAATTAAAAGTTCATATAAAATTAAGGCGAGAAAAGAATCTCGCCTTAATTTACCCCAAAATATACTAAACGAATTATTTTAAACTCCGCTGTAAGCAGAAAATCCTCCGTCCACCGGAATTACAGTACCCGTTACGAAACCGCTCGCCTTATCGTCAGACAACCATATCAATGCTCCTATCAGGTCGCTTATCTCTCCGAATTTCTTCATCGGCGTCGCCGCGAGTATCTTTCCCGTTCTTGCCGTTGGCGTCCCGTCATTATTAAAAAGTAAATTTCTGTTCTGGTTGGTTACAAAAAATCCCGGTGCTATTGCATTGCATCTGATATTGCACGGAGCAAAATGTACGGCAAGCCACTGTGTAAAATTCGATATCCCCGCCTTTGCTGCTGAATATGCCGGTATCTTCGTCAGCGGTCTGTATGCGTTCATACTCGATATATTTATTATGTTTCCGCCCGTCTTTACCATGTCTTCCGCAAAAACCTGTGTCGTCAGAAACGCGCTCGTTATATTTATATCAAATACAAATTTCAATCCGCTTTCTTCAAGTGCGAAAAAGTCCTTTATTCCGCTTGTCTCGGGTGTCATTACTTCATTATCGCAAGTCGCCTTAGGATTATTTCCTCCCGCTCCGTTTATTAGAAAATTTACCGCTCCGAATCTTTCGTTTATTTCTCTCTTTGCTGCCTTTATACTTTCCTTATCCAGGCAGTTGCATTTTACTCCTATTGCATTTTCTCCGACTTCTGCCGCTACTTTTACCGCGGCTTCTTCGTTTATATCTAATAGCGCCACCTTTGCTCCGCATTCTGAAAGCGCTCTCGCAAATTCACTGCATATTATACTGCCTGCGCCCGTTATCGCTATCACCTTATTTCTTAAATCTACTTTAAACGGTACCATATTACTTTACCTCCTTCAAATCTTTCTCTACCGCTTCAAATAAACCTTGCAGATACACTCCTCCCATCGCTCTGTCATATAAGCCGTATCCGGGTTTCGCGTCTTCTCCCCACACGTTTCTTCCGTGGTCGGGTCGCAAATATCCCTCAAATCCGTTCTTAACAAGCGCTTTTACTATTGAATATATATCCACGTTACCTTCCTGCGTCTGATGTCCGTTTTCATAAAAATCAGTATCGTTTGTAAATTTTAACTGTCTTAAATGCGCAAAGTATATACGTTTAGCATACTTTGCTGCCATCTTCGGTAAATCGTTGAATCTGCCTGCTCCGAGACTTCCCGTGCAGAATGTTATCCCGTTATGTTTATTCGGTACGGCTTTAAACAGCCTGTCGTAATCTTCTTCTCTCCCTACTATTCTCGGTAGCCCGAATATATCCCACGGAGGGTCGTCCGGATGTATTGCCATATCTATGTCCGCCTCGTCGCACGCCGGCATTATTGCATTCAGGAAATATACCAGATTTTCAAACAGTTTCTCGTGCGTTACTCCCTCATACTCTTTCAGCAGTCCGTTAAGTTGTTCGGGTGTATAACTTTCGTCCCAACCGGGTAGTCTCAGATTGTGTTTGTCCAGTTTAGAAAAATCTTCTTCAGAATACGATAACGACGTGGATCCGTCCTCATGTTTATAATACAGGTTTGTCCTGAACCAATCGAATACCGGCATAAAGTTATAACAAATACACTTTACGCCTGCTTTTCCGCAGTTGATTATATTCTGCTTATATGCCTCGATATATTTATCTCTTGTCGGTTTGCCCAGTTTTATATCTTCATGCACGGGAACGCTCTCGATTACTTCCATTTCAAGTCCCGCCTTCTCGCACAAACTTTTTAAACGCTCTAATTTTTCAAGCGGCCACACTTCTCCCACCGGAACGTCGTATACCGCCGTTACAACTCCCGTCATTCCCTGTATCTGCTTTATGTAATTAAGCGGTATGCAGTCTTTCTCTCCGTACCATCTGAATGTCAGTTTCATATATCAACTATCTCTCCTTTACTTTTATAAGTCCCGAAAATAAGTTTCATAACCTTACTTCCCTCGCTTCCGTCCAACCAAAATTTTTTACCTTGTTCTATACAGTTATAAAAGTCGTCGATCAGATTTTCATGACCTGTTCCGTAACAATGTTTTCCGAAAAAATTATTCTGATTTTCAAATTTTATTACTTCTTTATTTAAAATTACCATTTCCGGTAAAAGTTTAATATAATCTTCCGCGGTTCTTATTGTAATTTCGACCGGAAAATCCAACGCCCCCGTATTTGTAGCAAAAAAAGTAAATTTATTTTTACCCGAAAAGCAAGCCATTGCGGAATCTTCCACTTCTATAACATCTTTCAAAGTAAAATTATTGACATTTGCAACAACTTTTTCGGGCATTCCAATTAACCACTGCAAAATGTCAAGCGTATGAAGGGCTTGATTTATCAAAACACCTCCGCCCTCGGTTGCCGTTTTTCCTCTCCAGAACGCCGAATTGTAATATGAAGGGTTCCTGTGCCAGTCTACGATTCCGAAACCGTCCGCAACCTTTTTGCCTTTGAGATACTCTTTTACAAATAGGTTTGAATTATTATATCGGTTTTGCAAAACTACCCCGAGTTGCGCCTCAGACTCCTTTTCAGCCTGTAATATTTTTTGTATATCATCTTCGTTAATGCAAAGCGGTTTTTCACACAGAACATTTATATTATTTTTTAAGCAGTCTATAATCATCTGAGCATGAAGATAATGCGGAGTGCATATGTGAACTATGTCCGGTTTTTCCTTTTCAATCATTTCAACATAGTCCGAATATTTATTACCGTTAAAGTCGGATAATTTCGAAAGGTCGGTATCACAAACCGCAACGACGTTTTTATTGAGGGAATTTAAAACTTTTAAGTGTACGTTTCCTATAACTCCCAAACCTATAACAGCCGATTTCATAACCTTATTTATTACTGCCCGCATAAGTGCCTGACGTATCTGCAACCGCACTATCGTCTGCTACTTTTACTGCGGATTTTTTTCTCCTCTCATTTAATTCAGCCAAATATTTATCGGGGTCAACCGGCAATATCACTTTTTCTCCTCCATGCCAACCAGAATATTCTATGGCGTTCATCAGTTCAACCCCGTTTATTCCTTCAACTCCGTTTACAAACAACGGTTCGATTTTCAGAACAGCATTGGCAAAATTATTTATAATGCCGGCGTGTTGATCGTTTCTGCCGTCTGTTTCAACTTCCTTTATCTCGTGCTTTACGGACGCAAAAGCCTGATCGGAATTTTTTAATACTTCTGCGCTGTCTTCAAAACATTTTGTGAAGAAAAGTTTTCCGTTTTCGCAAGTCAGTCTGCCTTTTGTTCCCGAAATTTCCAGCCTGTTTGTTCCCGGCGCCTCACCGGTAGTTGTAATAAATACGCCTGTAGCACCGTTGTCATATTCAAAATATGCCGTAACTTCGTCTTCCACTTCAATATCGTGCCATTTCCCGTACTTGCAGAAACCGTTTACAGATACAGGCATTTTTCCGACTACCCACTGGACTAAATCCAACTGATGAGGACATTGATTTATCAAAACACCGCCGCCTTCGCCATTCCATGTCGCTCTCCAACTGCCCATATCATAATAATGCTGTGTTCTGAACCAGTCTGTAATTATCCAGTTAACTCTCTGAAGTTCTCCTATTTCGCCTGCCGCAATTAACTCCTTCATTTTTTTGTACAGACAATTAGTTCTCTGATTAAACATCATTCCCATTAACGCCGTGCTTTTTAACGCGACATTGTTCATTTCCATGACCTGTTTTGCATAAACACCCGCGGGTTTATCGCAAAGAACATTTATATTGCGGTTTAAACACTCTATAACTATTTCAGGATGCTGATAGTGCGGAGTTTCTACAAGTACCGCGTCCACAAGTCCGCTGTCAAGCATTTCTTTGTAATCGTTAAAGTATTTTACGGACTGATCTTTAAGGCGTTCTTTCATCGCGTCTACTTTGGCTTGATTACAGTCGCATAAAGCAGTTATATAACCGTTTTTAACCTCATTCTTACCGAAAATGTTAAAAATATATGCGCTTCCCTGATTGCCGAGTCCTATAATTCCGAATCTGACCTTTTCCATACAATACCTACCTTATAAATTTATCTCCCGATTCTTTATATCCTTCGCGGACAAGTATATTTTTAATAGAGTCTACCGCAGTGTCAAAAGCAACCGCATTAGAAGAAAATTTGAATTTATTTTTCATTTCCGTATTGTCTATTTTTCCGTATCCGTCAAAAATGGCAAGATGCGGCTCTACCGTAAGAACTTTATCGTCTTTTATCATTTCCACGACTTTATCTAATTTTCCGTCACCGTATCCGGCAGGAACCAACTCCCCCGTCTCCACTATTACGTCTTTGATATGGAAATAATCAGCCCTGTAATGAAGAAGAGACAAGGTGTTTTCGGCGCTTTCTCCGACCTGTAAGTAGTTAGCGGGGTCGTAAATAAATTTTATACCCTTTACATTGTCTAAAATTTCTATATTTCGCTCAGCATTGTCTCCGTAAATTTCCTTCTCGTTTTCATGATATAAATTCACACCGTATTTTTTTGCGGTTTCTACCATCTCGCCAAGATATTCCATAACCTTGTTTTTTTCCGAATAAGCATTGTAAAAAGAAAACATGCGGATTTTATCCGTTTTGAAAACATTGGCAAGTTCCAGAACGTGTTTTACCGTATTCATGTAATTCTTCCAGTCAACGGATATATCAACCTTACCTAAGGGCGAACCTATCGACCAAACGCTTATTCCGTTGTCAGATAAAATCTTTTCATATTCTTTTGCCTGTTCGATACTGAACTCGCTGACGCTTATTCCGTCAACCGTCCTGATTTCCAGTAAACTTAAATTATTACGTTTTAACGCTTGTATCTGAGTTGACAATTCTTTTCCCGCCTCATCGGCAAAAGCACACAGTTTAATCATTTTAATTGACTTCCTTTATTAGATTTGTTATTATAATTATAGCAATATTTTATAATAAAAAAAGTGATATATTTTATTTTTTTAGCAAATAATAGCACAATCTTTATTTGTTTTAGGTTTTTATATGTATCTTATTTATTACAGGCACAATCATTCACCCGAAAGCACTAAAATCGACCGGCAAAAAATCAATTTCAACGAACTTACAATAATTTTAAACGGCTCGCTTAATTACTATGTTGACAATGAAAAATATATTGTAAATTCGGGCAATGCCATTTTTATAAAATCCGGATCTTACAGACAAAGAGATGAAATAACCGAAAAATGCGAATATGTCAGTTTTAACTTTACAGACGAACCAAACGAAAGCATGGACCTTCCCATATTCCTTAATAACGTTTTAACGGGAGAAATCAGACAACTGATTTTCTGTGCAGACAAAATCATCGACAAACAATACGAGAACTGCAATTTTCTTATTTCAAAACTACTTTCATGCTTGTTGGAACTTATAAAAGTCTATAACAACAAAAAAGAAGAAAATTTACTCGTAAAAAAAATAAAAACATATATCAGGAATCATATAACTGAAAAAATTACGTTAAAAGATATAGGCAACGCAACATTTTTTTCCCCGGTTTACTGTGAAGTTGTTTTTAAAAAAGAAACTTCTATGCCCATTATTTCATTTGTTACAGATTCAAAAATAGAAGAAGCCAAATTACTGCTTTTGGAAAATTCTTCGAGTATAAGTAAAATCAGTGAAAATTTGGGTTTTGAAGATATGAATTATTTTATTCGCGTCTTTAAAAAGAAAACGGGCATGACTCCTTTGCAATACCGAAAACAATTCTGTAAATAATTTAAAAAATAGTTTTTATTAAACAGCATACACATCTTTTTAATAAATCCGATGTGACGGATAAAAAATAAGGTTCTGCATGTTAAGTGAAATTATATAGACTTAACGTTTACAGAACCATATTTTTTATTAAATTATAAAATTAAAAAGTTAAAATTTTTCAGGTTAAATCTTCAAAAGGTATAGGCGGCAACTCGTTGTCGTCTACGGATACGCAAATAACGTCTCTCGAAAAATTCTTTAATATTTCAATCTCGGAAGAAACAAATGCTTTTCTTTCCTCAGTATTTATTATTTCCGTTTTTTCTTTTTTCATTTTTCAACCCTCCGACACAAAATAATTATCAGCCGCAACGGAATACAGATAAACGGCTTCGGCTAAATTTGAAAGATTTTTATCAGTGCTGCCGTCAGGCTGGTTTTTATATAGTTCAAGAATGTTATAAACGTAAGAAAGTCCGCTGTATTTAACAGTAAGCACTTCATTGCCCGCTGAAATTTCGAATACCATTGTCTTGCTGATATCTTTCGCACCGATATTATCGCAGCATATATAATATTTATTTGCCTC
>CALWBJ010000046.1 GCA_944376035.1 uncultured Clostridia bacterium
GCGTAATCACTCTTTATAAAGGAAAAATAGACTATTCAAAGAGCATAGTAATAGGTTGCAGCCAGAGCGGAAAGGCGGCGGATGTTCTGGAAGTTATAAAAAAGGGTAACGAACAGGGCGCTATAACTATTGCCGTAACCAACGACGAAGAAAGTCCTATGGCAAAGGAAGCGAAATACCATCTTTTCTGTAAAGCGGGACTTGAAAAGAGCGTCGCCGCTACAAAGACATTCAGCGCGCAACTGTTTGTTCTTTTGTGGCTTGCCAGTGAAATCAGCGGAAATAAGGAAAATCTTAAACTGCTTTCCGGTCTGAAACAGGATATAGAGCAGGTTATTCCTCAGATTGATTCTCTCACAAGTAAATATTCGGAAAAGTTCAAGAATATGAAGAGCGGGTTTGTTCTCAGCAGAGGTATTACCTATTCAATAGCCTTGGAAGCAACTCTTAAATTGCAGGAAACCTGCTATATTCAGATGAAAGGATATGCGGGAAGCGATTTCTATCACGGGCCTATGGCAATGGTCAATGAAAGTACTCCTGTTATAATTTATTGCGCTAAAAACGACGGGGATGAGGAAATGCAGAGCATAGTCCGCGCCGACCAGATTAAATGCATAGAAAAAATGCTGAGTCTGAACGCGCCCGTACTTCTGGTAACAAACGACTGCGTACTCACAGGCAAATTTGCTAAATGCAATGACGCGCTTATCAATTTCAGTCTCCCCGAACCTTTTGCAATGTTCGTGTTTGCATTGTTTGCACAGATGTTCGCATGTAAGATAAGTTGCGCAATCGGCAATAATCCCGACAGTCCGAGAGCACTCAACAAAGTTACAATCACAAAATAAAATAAAAAAAACAAATAAGGTAAATCAATCCCGGGATGATAAATTCCGGGATTATTACAGTAATAGAAGGTTATGGATTACGATTTTAAGAATATTTACGCAAATTTTTGCGTGAACGGTAAATTTATTGATTGTGAACCGTACGGAGAAGGGCATATAAACCGTACTTATCTGTTGCGTCTGCAAAAGGACGGCGAGATAAAAAAATATATTTTTCAGCGTGTAAACAATAAACTTTTTACCGACGTACCTAAACTCATGAACAATATAAAACTTGTTACCGAGTTTGCGAGAGAAAAGATACAGGAACGCGGGGGTGACCCTGACCGTGAAACTCTTACCGTCATTCCCGCAATAGACGGGCTTCCTTACTGGTTTGACGGTGAAAATTATTTCAGAATGTATCTTTTTATAGACGGAGCGACCAGTTATCAGGTTGTGGAAAAACCCGAACATTTTTATGAATCGGCGGTTGCGTTCGGTAATTTTGCAAATCTTCTTGCCGAATTTGACGCGAAGAATCTTTACGAACCTCTTCCGAGATTTCACGATACCGGAAAAAGGTATAATGATTTTATAATGTCTCTCGAAAAGGATGTTAAAGGCAGGGCGGCGGGAATAAAGTCTGAAATAGATTTTGCGCTTTCGGGTAAATCCGGGGTTAATCTTATTGTCGATAAACTTAAAAGCGGAGAAATACCTACAAAAGTAACTCATAACGACACTAAACTTAACAACGTGCTTATAGACGACGTAACAGGAAAAGGGGTTGCGGTAATAGACCTTGATACAATTATGCCGGGAACAATATGCTATGATTTCGGGGATTCGATAAGATTCGGGTGCAATCATTCCGCGGAGGACGAGAAAGACCTCGGAAAAGTAAATTTTGACATAAACCTTTTTGAAGAATATACCAAAGGTTATTTTTACGCATTGAAGAGCACGGTAACGCGTTCGGAAGCGGAAAATCTTGCATTAGGCTCAATACTTATGACTTATGAATGCGGTATAAGGTTTTTGGCGGATTATCTTGACGGCGACGTTTATTTTCGTATAAAACGTGAGGGGCATAATCTTGACCGCGCGAGAACACAGTTTAAATTGGTTTCCGATATGGAGAAAAATTTTTCCCGCATGAACGACATTGTTTTATCTTATTATGATAAATATTCTTGTTCAAAAAAATAATAAGTAACAGAAAGTATATTTTAATAAACAAATTGTAATTAAGATTCTTTTTACTTTAACATAATGTTACTAATTGAAAAAGTTTTTTCGGATTATAAAATATTATGTTTTTATACGCTCTGCACATAGAATAGAGAAAAACTGTTTATGTGCGGGGCGTTTGATTTATTAAATATATAAAATGTATATTTATTACTTTCGATATTGTGTTTAAGAGAAATATTTCTGATAAAATATTTCAGATATTATATTAAAAGTTTTAAAATTATTATTAGTTATCGAAGCGGTTACGTAAAACAAAGTTCACGTTTAACTTCTGTTCTTGACAAGTCTGTTTCTATATGATATTTTAAAAACATATGGAGGTAAAAATGCCCACAATAGACGATATAGCGAAAATAGCCAAAGTCAATAAATCTACGGTGTCAAAGGCACTGAAAAACAGTCCTGACCTCAATAAAGATACTGTTCGCCGTATAAAGAAAATAGCAGGTGAGATAGGTTACGAAAAACATTTCAGAAAAAGTGAGTCAAACAAAGTACTCGGTATTGTTTGTCCTGAGATAGACGACGCATTTTATTCGCAGATGATAAACGGTCTTGTGCGGCGTGCGGAAAAAGAAGGTTATAAATGCGTTATTTTATCTGACAATTTTGATTTCGAGGCAGAAAAAAGTTCGGTGGAATATCTTACCGAAAAAAACGTAGCGGGTATATTCATTGTAAATGCCGAAGTTTTAAAAGGATACGATTTTTATGAGATTGTAAAGGAGTGCAGTGTTCCGATAGTCCGTGTTTCGGCAGACAGAAATAACGATGTGTGCGATAATATCTGGATAAACGAAAAAGCGGGAATAGAAGACGCCATAGAGCATCTTGTTTCTCTCGGACACAGGGAAATTGCCTTTATAGGAGATTGTTACGGAAAATTCAGGCTTGCATGCCTTAAAGAGGCAATGAATGAGCGCGGACTTGTTTTTGACGACGGGCTTTGTTTCTTGGGGGCCAGAAGATTTGACAGCGGTTATTCGGGAATAAAAAATATGCTGTCAGGCGGTAAAAAATTTACGGCCGTATTCGCTCAGTACGACGATGTGGCATTAGGCGTTATCAAAGCGCTCAGGGAAGAGGGGCTAATCGTTCCGGATGACGTTTCCGTAATAGGGTTCGACGATGCTCACTATTGCGATTTTATCAATCCCGCATTGACAACTATTAACAGTAAGGTCGAAAATCTCTGCGAAATAGCCTTTGCGCTTTTAAATAAAAAAATTTCCGGGAAAAGCGGGGCTATTCAGTATGTACTCGTCAAACCCGAACTTATTGTCAGACAAACTACTGCAAGGGCAAAAGTTTCGAAACAATAAAAATAAAATAAATTTAAATTAACCGTTGACAAGGCAATTTTGCTGTGATATACTTTAACTATAAATTTAAAAAATAAATTATTTCAAATTGTGTTTCATAAACTTTAATAAAGTTTCGAAACATTTTCGGTGTTAAAATGAAAGATGAAACATTAAAAGCGGTAAAAGAGGCATATAAAATTGAAAGTGAATGCATTGCGGAAATGCTCGATTATCTCGATGAGGAAAAATTTTCCGAGGCGGTTGCACTTTTGAAAGACGCTGTAAGGATAGGTACTTGCGGTTGCGGTCATTCGGGAATAATTTGCCAGCATCTCGCGCATTTATTATGCTGCATAGAAAGACCCGCTAGGTTTATATCGCCCGCTGAGGCAGTTCACGGTGCGACAGGTTTTTTACAGAAAGGCGACGTAATGGTTTTTGCGTCCAGGGGAGGAAAAACAAAAGAACTTATACCGATAATGGATATATGCAAAAAGAAAGAAGTTAAAATCATAACGGTAACCGAGAATATGGAATCTCCGCTGGCACTCGGGGCAGACGTTGTAATTAAGCAGTATGTGAACAGAGAGACGGATAAATATAATTCCCAAGGCACGACTTCCACTACTGCGCTATGTATGATTTTTCACGCTTTGCAGACCGCTCTCATTGAGGAAACAGGATTTAAGAATGAGCAGTTTGCGCTTATTCATCCCGGCGGAGCGGTAGGCGAAAGGCTTAATAAAAAGTAAAATAAATAATTCTACGGTTTTGATGTAACGAAACAGTTGTTTTAGAAATTTAGAAATAAAAAATTTATCTTATATAAGAGTAATTCAAATAATTTACTATTTAGAAAATAAAGTTTTTCTTTAAGTAAAAAAACATAAAAGTAAAAAAGTTAATAACTTTTCCTAAGGAAAACATAGCGCAACGTGAGTAAGTTAAAATTTGTTTTTGCAACAGATTCGTTTAAGGGCAGTTTATCGAACGAACTTATAAACAGTATTCTTACCGAATCCGCCCGCTCGGTTTTCGGAGACTGCGAGTGCGTTTCCCTGCCGATAGCCGACGGAGGAGACGGAACGCTCCATTCTCTTACGCGGATTTACGGAGGAGAAATAAGGGCGTTGGAGGTGTGCGGTCCGCTTTTCGGAAAGGTCAAAGCCTCTTTCGGCGATGCGGGAGAAACTGCCGTCATTTCCATGAATGAAGCGTCGGGGCTAACTCTTATACCCGAATCAAAGAAAAACCCGTTGTTTACGACTACTTACGGTACAGGAGAACTTATACTTCATGCCGTGAAAAACGGATATAAAAAGATAATAGTAACTCTTGGCGGCAGCGCTACAAACGACGGCGGTATAGGGGCGCTTACCGCGTTAGGTTACAGGTTCATAAAAAAAGACGGAAGCACTGCAAAAGGTATCGGCGGAGAACTTAACGATATAACGGATATCGATTTATCTCAAGCAGTTGATTTAAGCGACATAGAAATGGTCGTATTGTGTGATGTGGTTAATCCCTTTATCGGACCGAACGGCGCTACTTATGTTTTCGGCAGACAGAAAGGTGCTGACGAAGAGTCTCTTTCTATACTTGAATCGGGCATGAAAAATCTTGCCGCGGTAATAGAGAAAAAAACAGGTAAAGACGTTCGGCATATAGTCGGCGGTGGCGCAGCGGGAGGACTGGGCGCAGCTCTTAACGTTTTTCTCGGTGGCGCTATAAAATCAGGCATTAACGTTATGCTCGACGCAGTGAATTTTGACAGCGTTATAAAAGACGCTGCCTGCGTAATAACGGGTGAGGGGCGATTGGATTTTCAGTCGGTTGACGGTAAGTTGGTTTCCGGCGTCGCGATTCGTGCCAAAAAACAGAACGTGCCGGTTATTGCTATTTGCGGAAGTTTTGGAGATGGCGCGGAGAAGATTTATGATACGGGAGTGGTTTCGGCTTATTCAATAATAGACCGACCGAGCCTACTAAACGAAATTCTAAACCGCTCGGAAGAACTCTATCGAAATACTGCCGATAATGTTTTCAGAACAATAAAAGCGTTTATAAAATAAAATTTTGTTTAAATTTTGGTTGATATATCAAATATCGGGAGCAAATAAAATGTTTAAAGATTATAAGATAAGCGAGCCTTTTTTCGAGTACGGACCGAAATGTTATATGTACGGAGATACATTGCTCGAAATTGCTAAGGGACTTGACAAGTTGTCCGAAAAATACGGTGTAGATGTAATTTTGGACGTTCCTGACACGGAAATAAAAAATATTGCAGACAATACCAAAAGAATACATGTTTATTCTCAGCATATGGACAGTATACCTGTCGGCAGAGGTATGGGGAGAACTCTTCCCGAAGCGTTAAAGGCGGCGGGAGCGGTAGGCGCGATGCTCAATCATGCCGAGCATAAACTCACGCTTGAAGAAATAGAAAAAGCCATAAAAAGAGCAGACGAAGTCGGGCTTGCTACCATAGTATGCGCCGACAGTATTGAAGAGGGTAAGGCGATTGCAAAGTTAGGCCCGAAGATTTTGGTTGCCGAACCTACC